>NZ_JBHTBZ010000021.1:0-3015 GCF_042665235.1 Hydrogenophaga defluvii
ACCGTGAGCCCCTCAGGGCTCTATCCAGGGTGGGTCAATATTGGATGGAAACGGTGGGTCAGAATTCGGTGGAAATCAACAAGCGGGTGGAGCAGGAACTGAAATCGGGCGTTCGGATGGCTCTTCGCTTCGGACGGGATGCCAGCGTGACCGATGGCAACTTCTTCATCCTGGGTGGTCAACTTGCCTATGTGGCAGAGGTCGGCGAGACGATCAAAGCACCCAATGGCGAAAACGATGCCCGTCTGCGTGTCATCTACGCGAACGGTACCGAGAGCAACCTTTTGCGTCGTTCTTTGCAGCGTGCACTCTACAAGGACGACACAGGCAGACGACTTACAGACCCAAACATGGGCCCCCTGTTCAGTGACGAAGTGGAACCCGAAGACATCGAGTCAGGCACCATTTACGTACTTCGCAGCAAGTCCGATCACCCGTTTGTGACGCAGCACCGTGAGTTGATTCACAAGATCGGTGTGACAGGGGGCAAGGTCGAAACGCGGATCGCGGGGGCGGAGAACCAGGCGACCTACTTGCTGGCGGGTGTGGACATCGTCGCGACCTACAAGCTCCACAACGTCAACCGGGTGAAGCTTGAGGGACTTTTCCACCGCGTGTTTGGTTCAGCCCAACTGGACCTCACCATCCAGGACCGTTTTGGCAAGCCAGTGAAGCCTCGTGAGTGGTTCCTTGTGCCACTACACGTGATCGATGAGGTTGTCCAACGACTGGTGGACGGCACACTCACGGGTGTCGTTTATGACCCCCAGGCAGCTTGTCTTGTTGCCAATAAGTGAGTTGGGAAATGCCCACACCGATTATTTTTGATATTCACGTTTAAAGCGTGTTGATTTAGACAACATAGGCCGGTATTATGTAGGCTGGATCGATTGGTTTGATAAGCGATTTATCCTGCTGACTGATTATGCAATCTCATGTCAGTAATCATTATTGCGCTTTGTGTTTTGCAAACTATTACGCAGCGGATATTTAAATGATGGAAACGCATCGATTCAACTTCGACACGAAAAAAACATCTCGCCCCCCAGTTTATTGGGTCAGATATTTTTCAATAGGACTAACCATTTTGCTTTGCACTCTAATTTCTGCTTGTGGGCAGACGCAAAGTGAATCAAAAATCGATTCCACCCTAAAGGGCAAGGCGATTGAATTAATCAAGTCAAGCAAGTTCTCTATTGGCAAAGAAGATGGTGGATTGTGTGACTCGTTAGAGGATGTAAAAATCACCGATCTAGTTTTTGGCACGGTCAAGTCTCCCGAAGTTCTTGCCGAAAATGCTCCAAGGATACCAGCTTTATATGCAAAGCAGGAGTTCACATGTGTCATTCGACTATTTGGCAGAAAGGACCGCGAGGAACAGTGGGTGATACTTGGACTTGATGAGCAATTTCAGATGTATCGTTGCCTTCGTGTCGGGCCTAAGAAGGTCGTGGATCAAGTGGCAGAAGAGTGTGATTTCATGGTCCGAGAAGGCGATGCGTCGAAATTGCAAAACTCATCCTCGTCACCTAAGGCTTTGGAGTTTACTAGCGTATCCGGCTTGGTGGCGGGGTTTAAAGAAAATGAAATCCCGGCACCCGTATTGAACGACGTTATTTCCGCCTCCAAGGCATGCGAAGATTCGGGCGGGAAAAGTTTGCCGATGGACAATGTAAAACTTTTGCAAATAACAGATATCACAGGTGACGGCTTACCAGACTACATTATCCGGACTGATGCAATCTACTGCGAGGGTAGTGTTGCATTTCTTGGAAATTCTGGGGGAAGCGTGACAATTTATGCGCGAACGGGAGATGTCTCGGTAGTAAAAGTATTTGGCAGCCCTGCGACTGATCTTGAAATTAAGAAGAATGGTAGCTCGTCTCAAGTCTATATAGGTGTTTCGGGGGAGCTGTGTGGCCAAAAAGCAAACGAAGATACACCGCGCAGTGATTTGAGGTATTGCTCACGACCGCTAAAATGGAACTCGGAGTTGGGGAAGATGGAACTCGCTCCCATCGAGGGTATTCAGACTATAAAGCAGTAATTGCTGTCAGTGTGCCCACTTCTACTTATGAGCGGGAGAGTTTCATGAGTCCTGAGCAATTTATGAAAAACTTTAATTGGTCAATGGAGACATTTCTTGTTGCGAGGAAAACTAAATTCCAATGCGCCTACTGCAATCTATTTTTCTTCAAGGACATTGATAGCTGGACTCAATTCAACGTTGATCATTTGCGTCCACGTAAAGATGGCGTTCGCGATGAACGTATAGCGAACAAAGTCGCAGCCTGTTGGACTTGCAACAAACTGAAATCAAACTTTGATCCTGGGGGTGATGACTGCATTGTCTCAAAGCTAGAGCTTATTGAGCGGGCAAAATCTTACATAATCGAAGTTCGAAATCGACGATCTGAGAAGGTTGTTGCGATGCGAAATGCAATGAACCAATTGAACGATTGAACGTAAAGGCAGCGGTGCAGGGTCGTTCAACGCGGACGTAGCAACTACTGTGAAACGCCTGCGTGTAGGTGTTTTGTCTTCGATTGAGCTGCACTCATGGTGTGATTTCAGGCCAAGTAACTATCAGCGTTCGAGGCGGATTCAGACCGAAATCAGTGAAGCACTCTGCCACTACCCAACTCATGACGAGCAACCAGCTTCTGGTACTCCAGCTCTTCGAGTGCATCAACCACTGCCGCCAGCTTCATGATGGCTTCAATGGAAACCTCTGGCGGCGTCGTCGAACCATCATGAGTAGTGGCCTCTGCCAGGGCATCTAGAGCGGCTTCTAGTGCCTTCTCGACGTCAGGTGACGGGTCGGTCATCAGAAGCTTCCACAAGGCCATTTGAAGCGTTCATGGTACACACCTAAATAGACTCGTGATACCCTTGAACATGTGACACATTCATGTAGCACATGAGATGAAAAAGGTGACGGGCCTTCCCGCATGGCAAAGCGGCCAACCGGGTCAGGTGGGGAACCAAGCAGCCCTAACTGTGGAGTCAGTGCCG
>NZ_JBHTBZ010000022.1:0-1480 GCF_042665235.1 Hydrogenophaga defluvii
ATGCCGCTGTAGTCCTCCAGCCAGAGCGAGGCGGGGGCAAGGTCAAACATCTGTTCAAAGTCGGAGCGGGCGGGCATGGTGGCGGGGCAGGGGGCTGCGGGTTGGGGTGGGAGGTTGACACTTTAACCATCTGTGGGACTGTGACCACATGATTTGCCGGTGGCGCATCCGCCCGTTGTGCACTTGCAAGCGCTTGTCTTCAACAAGCGCTTGCAGGCTGGAGGCTCTCCTGCCGGCGCTATAGTGAAGGTGATAAATGTGGTTGCGGAGCCAGCTCGGTAGCCCACCGAACGCACAACAGTTGTGAGGGGTATGACCGCTGTTTTATTCGACCGGCTACCACGAACCTTTGGCGTCAAAATTCATAGACACCCCAACCTCGGAGAAGCAATTCATGTCATGCGACGAACGATTTATGAAGGAGGCTGCGGCTCTCGGCCTCAGCTTCGATGGTGAGATCAAGATCGGAGGCAATTACGTGCCACTGATACGGGATGGCAACCACGTTTATGTCAGCGGCCAAATTCCACGAGTCGACAATACAGTCGTCGTGACTGGGCCAGTCGGAGAAGAGGTCTCTGTTGCTCAGGCGCAATTTGCCGCCAAGGTCTGCGTCATGCGGGCGCTGGCTCTGTTAAGGCGCTCACTCGGCTCCCTTGATCAGGTAAAGGCCATTCCACGAATCTCCGTGTATGTACAGTCAGCACAAGCATTCACCCAGCAGAGTGAAGTCGCCGACGGTGCGTCTGAAATCCTGTTCGATGTCCTCGGCCCTGCCGGCGCTCACACCCGCACCTCTGTCGGTGTCTTTCAGTTGCCGAAGAATGCCGCAGTCGAAGTAGATCTCATAGCAACCGTTGAGTAGCCCGAGAACTTGATGGCTATCCATCAATCGAGGGTGGCGTTCAACATCAGGATCCGCCAAATGTCAGGCGTTTCGCATACAAAATGTTAGACCGCACCATGAGCCACTTCCCGGAGCTCGAAACTCGGAATCTCCTTTTGCGGGAGATTGCCGACACCGATGCCGAAGATCTGTTGAGCATTCATGGCGACGCCCAGCACATGAGGTGGTTTGGATCGGACCCCTTAACAGACATCGAAGGGGCGAGAAGACTGATACAGATGTTCGCGAAATGGCGTGAGGAGCCTGCGTCTGGCACGCGCTGGGGCATACAGTTGAAAAGCGTCCCCGGCCTGATGGGAACGTGCGGACTGTTTCGCTGGAATTGCCCGTGCGCTCGGGGATATCGCTCGGGCCAAGGGCATGTCACAGGTGGCGCGTGATGCGGGGCTGAGCCGTGAGAGTCTGTACAAGGCGCTCAGCGAAAACGGCAACCCGAGCTTTGCCACGGTGCTCAAAGTCGCTCGCGCACTGGGTGTTCGCCTGCACGCAGAAGCCGCTTGATGCCGCTGTAGTCCTCCAGCCAGAGCGAGGCGGGGGCAAGGTCAAACATCTGTTCAAAGTCGGAGCGGGCGG
>NZ_JBHTBZ010000023.1:0-18266 GCF_042665235.1 Hydrogenophaga defluvii
AGCAGTTCTACAGTCTGGCAATCTGAGGTCGACGCCATCCACTGATTCAGCACGCCCCTCCTCGGCTAATGCGACACAACCGGCCGGTGAGGGTCTGCCCCGACTCCCCCGGAATGGCATTGGCACTGCCAAACAGCGTGACAGCGCTGCCGTCTTCCGTGAACGTGGGGCTGGAGCCGTTCGCGTTGAGCGACGGCGCGTCGTTGATCGCGGTCAGGTTGACGGTCGAGGTCACGCCCGTGCTGGCGCCACCCGCATCGCTGGCCACCCAGGTGATGGTGCGGCTGGCCGAGGTGGCCGTCGGATCGTCCGAGCTGGAGGCAAACGTCACCGAGCGCAGCGCCGCCTGGTAGTTGGCCGCCGTGGCACTGCCACTGAGCGTGAGCACGCCGGTGCCGCTGTTGTAGCTGCCGGTGATGCCGTTCTGGTTGACGAAGCCCAGCGTATCGCCCCAAGCAAAGCCGGTGGAGACACTGACCGTGGCCGATGTGATGGCGTCGTTTTCGGTGTCCGACAGCGTCAACGTGCTGTCGATGGCGGCAGCGCTCGCGTTTTCAGTGTAGGCCAGCGTGCCCCCCGCAGTGAGGCCAGGGCGGTCGTTTGGCGGAACGGTGCTGAAGTTGTAGGTGGTGTCGTTGGCGATGGCCGCCAGCGCGTTGCCCGCCAGATCCTCAAGCGCACCGGACGTGAATTGCACCGAATAGGTCTTGCCAGGCGTCAGGTCGGCGGCCGGGTTGATCGTCAGTTTGTCGCCGCTGATGGTCGCGGTGCCAAAAACACCCGCTGCACTGCCAGCGGCCACGGTAAAGATGCCCACATCGCTGCCGTCGGCGCGGACCGTGATCGTGCCGCTGGCACCGAAAGCCACGTTTTCAGAAAAGTCGATGACGATGTCGCTGCCCAAGGCCACGTTGGTGTCACCGTCGGCCGGCGAGGCATCGGGCGCGGCGCCGTTCAGCGTGGGGGCCGCTGTGTCGATGGTGAGGGTCAAGCCCGAAGAGGCGACACTGACGTTGCCCGCTGCGTCGGTTGCCTTGGCCGTAACGGTGTGCGCACCGGCCGCCAAGGCGCTGGCGGTGATGCTCCAGTTGCCCCCGGTGGCCGTACCCGAGCCGATTGGGGTGACGCCATCGGTGTCGTACAAGGTGACCGTGGCGCCCGCTTCCGCCGTGCCCGTGAAAGTGGGGGTGGTGTCGTTGGTCAGGTCATCGGTGGATGAACTGCCCGTGTCCGTGCCAGCGGTCAGGTTGGGCGTGCTGGGGGCGGCAGGCGCCGTGGTGTCAATGACCAGCGCCTTGTTGGCGCCCAGCGAGTTGGCCGCGCCGGGCGTTGGCAGTGTCAACACCGCAGCCGCACCACCACTGGTTGCGGTGATGCTGCCGCCGTTGAGTGCCAATGCGGTGGTGCTGGTGTAGTCCAGGTCGGCGCTGGTGTCGCCAGACTGCACCGTGTAATTGAAGGTCAGGGTGGTGCTGCCACTGCCGCTGACGTAGTTGACGGTGCGGTCGGTGCTGCCGGTTTCCAGCGTGAGTTGTGGCGTGCCCGCGACGTTGACCGCCGCACTGAACGTCACCTGGATGCTGATGAGATCGCCCGCGTTGTAGCTGCCGTTGGCGGTGGATGAGGTGATGCCGGTGACCGTGGGCGCTGGCGGTGTCGGCTCCGAAAAGTCGATTTGGTCCATCATGACGGCAAGGATTTTGCCGTCCGCGGTCGTGAACCTGACCTGGTCAATGTTGTCCCAGTTGCTGCCAAACGTCAGCAGCCCGGCGTTGGCCGTGTTGTTAGAGTCGACCTCTTCATCTGGAGTTGTTTGCCGGTCGTAAAAAATGGCACTGTTTCCCACCCCATAGGTGCCATCGGCAGTGAATGTGACCGTAGCCGACACGGTTTGCGAGCCGTCGTTGTAGCCGGTGACGGTGTACACCTCTGCTGTGTTAGAAGTGCCTCCCCACACCTCTGCCCGCAGCGAATTCAGCTTGAAGTTGTTCGCGTTGTTTTCGGAGGCAAACTGGAAATACGTTCCCGTGTTGGTGCCATACCACGCTGAACCAATGGCGTTGCCCGTGCCCAACGTCGGCAGCATCCCGGTGATGTCATCTACCGTGTCAACTCGAATGGCATCGTTGGTCGAGTTCGTCGAATAGATCACGCCGTCGAGCGTGATCGACGGGTTGTTTTGTCGCACGCTCTCCTGCGGTGGTAGTGCATCAAAATTTTGATCGGCCGGCGCCGCAAGCGCGCCTTGGTAAGCAGTGATCATCAAGGCAGATGACTCGATGTGACCGTCTGAATGCTCCAACACCCAATCGCCACCAAGCCCCACAGCCCCCGTCACATCATCAGACGCCGCCACATCTGCTCCGCTGGTCTGTGCCAGGCGTCCTACCAAATCCACCCCGGCAGCGTCACCCGCCACGTTGCACCCATACACCAGCCAGTCACCCTCTTCTGTCAGGGCCGCGCCAATGTGGGCCAAGGTGTCGGCGTGTTCGTTCAGGTTGTCGCCGGTGAGTGTCAGCGCACCCAAGTTGATCGCACCGCTGCCGCCATGCCCCAGGAGATGAATCGCATCGACGCTGCCGGGCGTTTTTTGCGTCAGCCAGTCGGCCATTTGCGCCAGGCCATCGCCCCGGCTGTCCAGCACCACCACCTCCACCCCGGCGCGCACGCCTGCGGCCAGCGTCTCCCAGTCGGCCACGTTGTCGAGCACGAAGGCCACCTCGTGGTGTTGGTTCAGGCTGGGTTCGCCCGCTTGGTACAAGGTGGCAATAGTTGGTTGGGTGGCGGGTATGGTCATGGGGGCTTCCGTGGGGCGATACGGTCAGGCAAATCTGAGAACAGGCGCAACAAAACCATTCAAAGCCTGGGCTGTTGGGTCGGTTGGCAAGGTGTGGCGTGAAGGTGCTGCTTCATGGGTGGGCACGCACACCGCCCGGGTGGTGCTCGGCGGACTCGGGTGCGGCCGGGACATGGGAACCTTTGGGTGCAGTTGACAGTTAAATCAGTTTAACAGTCTGAACCCCTTCGTCAGCCTTTCAGCGGCCCTTCATCGTGCATTTGGACGGGCGCGGCGTGGCGGTGGTGGGCGACTACAACGTGCGCGCGCTCGACAAGCACGCGTTCACAGCGGCAATGCGCCGCCCCAGGTCGGCGCGCAAGGTGGCGTCAAGCGGTTGGGCGGCCAGCGCGGCGGCGGCGCACCTCTGCAGGGCAATTTCACGCCCCTGAATGGCATGGTGGGGCAGGGGCCAGCGCCCGAGTGGGCCCAAGGTGTGCGCCAGTGTGGCAAAGGTGGCGGCATCCATGGGCTCGGCCACCAGGACGGCGCGGCTGGGGGAAAAGCCCTGCGTGTGGGTCAGTGCCACCATGTAGCCCGAGTCCGCCTCGAGGCGCCAACCCACGCCGGGTATGTGGACGAACAGCGGGTAGTGGGGAGCCAGTTCCGGCAACAGGTGGTTGGGCACCACCTGCGCGTGCCAGTAGCGATTGGCCAGGCGGGTGTAGTGGGCAAAGTCGGCCACCGGGGTCAGGCCCGCCTGTTCGAACGGCAGCATCTCAACCGGTGGTTTGGTGGGCACGACGGTGTCGTTGGACACGTCGATGTACAGCGTGCCAGCCAGAAAGGCGTTCTGGAAATACGCGCCCCGCAGGTCTCCCCACACCTGGTGCATGTGGCCACCGGCGGCCAAGAAGGCGGCCAGCGCCGCATGGCCCTGGGCCGCCTCACCGCTCAGCGTGACCGGGTTGATCTCTCGCAAGCGGCGTTTGACTGCCAGCGAAATTTCCAGGCACTGGCCCAGCGGGTAAGGCTTGCCCCACTTGAAGGGCTGGGCCGCCCGCAACACAGGGTCGAGCGACGCGCGGATGCCTTGCATCAGTGTCATCAGCGGCCCCAACGTGGGCAGCAGGTGCTGCTCGGTCAGGGCTTGCTGGCGGGGGGTGTCGATGACGCGGGGTTCATTGGGCAGCAGTGGGCGAGCGGACATCATGCTCATGCGATTTTGATGGGCGTGGAACTCAAACGTCTGGGTTTGAAGCATTGTCGTCGGGGATCGGACGGCTTGACAGGTGCTCGGCGGGGTGCCTTCGTTTTGCCTTGAAGTGGTCACGGGTCTTTCATCGTGGCGCCGCACGATGGCCGGCGGATGAACCACACTCCTCACAGAGGCCCTATGCAAACCCCGACCCAGGCATCGACCCGCCGATGCCTGATGCCCCGTGCCGCCAACGGCCAAACGCACCCGCCACAACGCAGCAGTGCAGACCTGCGCGCCTTCACCCGGCTCGGCGGTGGCCATGCGGCCCGGCCACTGCCCCTGCGCGTGGCCTTGTGCTTGGCGCGCGGCGCCAGCGGCCTGTTGCTCGTGAGCTTGCTGCTGGGCGCCACCTTCACCGCCGCCCCTTTGGCCTTGGCGGCCTGGGTGTTGCTGCTCGCCGGTGCCACGCAGTGGACGGGCAAACGCATCGCCCGCCACCTGGGTGCCCCGCGCCCCTACCACCTGGGACTCAGCCCCAACCACCTGCAACAAGGCGCGCGTGGTGGTTGGCCCAGCAGCCACGCGGTCAGCATGGCCTGCGTGAGCGCCGCTGTGTGGGTGGCCGGCGTGCCGCCCCTGCTGGTGGTCAGCGCGGTGCTGCTGACCCTGGCCACCGGCTGGGCGCGCATCTACGCCGGGGCACACTTCCCGTCCGACGTGCTGGCGGGCTGGGGCCTGGGTCTGTGTGGTGGCACGCTGGGCATGGCGCTGGCAACCCCTTGGTTGGGGTCCGTGGGCGTCTGATCCATGGGTGTCGGATTCCTGGCCAACGCGCCGGGGGTCAGGGCTGGGTCGCGTGGCGGCTTCAAACATCGAGGCGTCCCGCATGCGGGCGAGACTGGCTGCGGACCATCAGGATGACGATGCCACCCACGGTGGCGCGGCCTTCCAGCTCGACGGCCGCATGGTCGATGCGCCGGTGCTGCGCCGCGCTGAACGCATCCGTTCATCTGCATCCACTCAAGACGGCCTGCCGCCATAAAAAGACCCGCGCGGGTCAGGCGTGGTTGGCCAAGCGCAGAAACATGTAAAACAGCCCGGCCAGAAAAACGGTCTCCAGCACCATCAGCGCCACCGGTTTCCAGCCCACCTTGACCACATCCTTGAGGTGGGTCTTCATGCCGATGGCCGCCATGGCGCCCACCAGGCACCACTGCGAGGCGCTTTTGCCGGCCGCCACCACCCAGGCCGGCAGCCAGCCCGTGCTGTGGATGACCACCAGGATGGCGAAGGCCACCGCAAACCAGGGCAGCAGCGGCGGGCGTGGGCCGCTGGTGCTGGCGCCCTGGCTCAGCTCGTGCCGGCGCGCCAGCCAGGCCGCCAGCGCAATCACCGGCAGCAACATGGCCACGCGCATGAGTTTGACCAGCGTGGCCACATCGCCCGCCTCGTGCGAGATGCTGTAGCCCGCGCCCACCACCTGCGCCACGTCGTGGATGGTGCCGCCGATGAAGGCGCCGGCCTGCCAGGCGTCCAGGCCCAGCCAGCCGGTGACCATGGGGTACAGCACCATGGCCATCGTGGACAAGGCGCTCACACCGATCACCGTGAACAGCGTGGCCTGCTCCTTGCGCGGGTGGGCCGGCATGGCGGCTGAGAGCGCCAGCGCGGCCGATGCCCCACAAATGGCCACCGCCCCGCCGGTGAGCAGGCCGAAGAACATCTGAAACCCCATCATCCTGGCGAGCAGGATGCCCACCGCGATGGTCAGCGCCACCGCCAGCACCACCATGGCAATGGGCTGCCAGCCCAGGGCCAGCACCTGATCGAGCGTGATGCGCAGGCCCAGCAGCGCCACACCCAGGCGCAACACCGCCTTGGCAGTGAAGTCGATACCGGCCGCGCTGCGGCTGTGCTGCCCGGCCTCGGGCTGCGTCAAAAAGTTCAGCGCCATGCCCAGCAGCAGCGCCAGCAGCATGACCGGCGCGCCATGGTGCTCGGCCAGGAACATGGCGGCCACGGCCACCACGCCACTGACCACCAGCCCGGGCCACAGGGTTTGCAGGCGATCACGCAGGGCGGTCATGGGGCGGGGCTTTCTGACAAAACTCAGGCGGGGGTCAACAAATGGTCCTGGAACTGCTCGCGCAGCCGGTTCTTGAGCATCTTACCGGTGGCGCCGAGCGGGATGGCGTCCACAAACACCACGTCGTCAGGCGTCCACCACTTGGCGATTCTGCCGTTGAAGAAAGCCAGGAGGTCTTCCTTGCTGACCTCAGCGTTGGACTTCTTGACCACCACCAAGAGCGGGCGCTCGTCCCACTTGGGGTGTTTGGCCGCAATACACGCGGCCATGGCCACGGCGGGGTGGGCCATGGCGATGTTCTCGATGTCGATGGAGCCGATCCACTCGCCACCGCTCTTGATCACGTCCTTGGCCCGGTCGGTGATGTTCATGAAACCGTCGGCGTCGATGGTGGCCACGTCGCCCGTGGGGAACCAGCCGTTCACAAGTGGTGTCTTCTCGCCCTTGATGTACTGCGCCACCACCCAGTGCCCGCGCACCAGCAGCTCGCCCGAAGCCTTGCCGTCCCACGGCAGTTCCTGGCCTTCTTCACCGACGATCTTCATGTCGATGCCGAACACGCCCCGGCCCTGCTTGGCCTGAATGCTCCGTCGCTGCTCCACCGGCAAATCCAGTTGGTGGCCTTTGAGGATGCCCACCGTGCCGATGGGAGACAGTTCGGTCATGCCCCAGGCGTGGATGACCTGCACACCGTAGGTGTCTTCAAACGTACTCATCATGGCCGGCGGGCAGGCCGAGCCGCCAATGATGGTGCGGCGCATGGTACGGAAGCACAAGCCGTTGCCGCTGACATGGGCCAGCAAACCCTGCCAGACCGTGGGCACACCGGCCGAGACGGTGACACCTTCCGCTTCGAACATCTCGTGCAGGCTCTTGCCGTCCAGGCCCGGGCCGGGGAACACCAGCTTGGCCCCCACCATACAGGCCGAATACGGCAGGCCCCAGGCGTTGACATGGAACATGGGCACCACGGGCAGGATGGCGTCGCGGGCGCTGAGATTCAGGGCATCGGGCAGGCTGGAGGCGAAGGTGTGCAGCACCGTGGAGCGGTGCGAATACAACACGCCCTTGGGGTTGCCGGTGGTGCCGCTGGTGTAGCACAGGCTCGATGCCGTTTGTTCGTCGAACTCGGGCCACTCGAAGTGGTCGTTGGGCTCGCCAGCGATCAGATCCTCGTAGCAGATCAGACCCAAGATCTTGGGCACAGTGGGCATGTGCTCCTTGTCCACCATCAGCACAAACTTGCGCACGGTCTTCAATCGCGAGGCCACGGCTTCCACCAGCGGCAGGAAGGTCTTGTCGAAACACAGCACCTCGTCCTCGGCATGGTCGGCAATCCACACCAGCTGGTCGGGGTGCAGGCGCGGGTTCAGGGTGTGCAGCACGGCGCCCGAGCCCGACACCGCGTAGTACAGCTCCAGGTGGCGGTAGGTGTTCCAGGCGATGGTGCCCACGCGCACGCCGGGGGCCATGCCCAGGCCGGCCAGGGCCTTGGCCAGCTTGCGCGAACGCGATGCGAGATCGGCGTAGGTGTAGCGGTGGATGTCGCCTTCGACGCGGCGCGACACCACCTCTTGGGTGCCGTGGTGGCGCTCGGCATGGCGCAGCAGGGATGAGATCAGCAGCGGCTGCTGCATCATTTGGCCGTTCATGGCGAAAGTCCTTGGGTTCAATGACAAAAAACAGGGCAAAAAAAAGCGCAGGTGCCCGCCGGGCGCCCGCGCCTGTGCACACTGGGGCTGTTTACTGCGTAAGCTTGATGTCGAAGGTTTTGACGATGGCGGCGTTGCGCTCGAACTCGGCCTTGACCGACTGGGCCAACTGCGGTGCTTCGAGGTCGCGCGGGCTCACCTCGAAGCCGGCGGCCACCAGTTTGGCCTTGACGTCGGGGCTGTTAGCGGCCTTGTTGACCGCGTCATTGATCTTGTTGACGATGGCATCGGGCATGCTCGCCGCAGCAATCACACCGACCCAGTTGCTGAAGTCCATGTCGGGGATGCCCTGCTCGGCCAGCGTGGGCACGTTGGGCAGCTGGCTGGAGCGCGTCTTGGTGACCACCCCGTAGACCTGGACCTTGCCGGCGGCGATGAACTGTTTGGTGGGGCCCACGGAAGAGAACATCACCGGGATCTGGTTGCCCATGACCTGGGTCAGCGCGGGCGGGATGCCTGCGAACGAGATGTGCTGCATGTCCAGCCCGGCCTTCTGGTTGAGGATCATGCCCGCGTAGTGCGAGGCTGTGCCCGAGCTGTACGAGGCAAAGCTCACCTTGCCGGGGTTGGCCTTGACGTAGGCGATCAGCTCCTTGAGGTCTTTGGCCGGCGTGTTGGGCGCACCGATCAGGATCAGGCTGTCGCGTGCCGCCACGGCCACCGGACGCACCTTGGGCACGATGTCCATGCTGGGCTTGAGCACGTGCGGGATTTCGGTCAGCAGGTTGCTGGCGGTGAACATGATGGTGGTGCCGTCTGCCGGTGCGGTCACCAGCGCCTGCATGCCGATCACACCACCTGCACCGGCACGGTTCTCGATGACGAAGGGGTGACCCACGTCCTTGCTCAGCTGGTCGCCGATGATGCGCGCCACCTGGTCCATCACGCCCCCGGCGGGTGCCGGCACGATGACTTTGACCGGCTTGTCGGTCCAGGCAAAAACGGCCGGCACGGCCAAAGCCAGCAAGGTGGCGCAGGTGGTGCGGCGCGTGAAGCGGGAAGCAAAAAACATGGTTGTCTCCAATCGTTGGGTGCCCGGGTCGTCCCGGTGCGTGTCGGCAGGTTCTTCCTGAACCGTGGACGAATGGTAGGCAGCGTGCCCGCCGCCGGCTTGATAATTCACGCCAAGAACTTTCGATTTTGGGACACCCCATGGCCACCCATCTGCCGGTTGTGCGCAGCGCCAGCCTCAATGGTTATGTCGAGCTGGCGCAATCGCTGGGCCTGGACGCCGCCGCCATGTTGAGGCGCGCCGGCCTGCAGTTGCGCAGCCTGAGCGACCCCGAAACCCCCATCAGCACCCAGGCGGTGCGCCGCCTGCTGGAGACCAGTGCGTTGGCCAGCGGCGCAGAGGATTTTGGGCTGCGTCTGGCGGCCCGGCGTTCGCTCTCCAACCTGGGGCCGCTCAGCCTGGTGCTCAAGGAAGAGCCCAGCGCACGTGCCGCGCTGGACACCCTGTGCCGCTACCTGCGCTTGCTCAACGCCTCGCTGCTGACCGAGCTGGAAGAACACGATGGCCTGCTGCGCATCAGCGAAGACTTGGTGGCCGAACCGGGTGCGCCCTTGCAGCAGTCCATGCAGTTGGCCGTGGGGGTGATGCACCGCATCCTGCACGAGTTGCTGGGCGAACGCTGGCAACCGCTGTGGGTGGGCCTGCGCCAAGCCGCGCCCCGGGAGCCCACGCGCTTCGAGCGCTTCTTTGGCACGCGGGTGGTGTACCTGGCCGGCTTCAACGGCATCATCTGCCGCGCCAGCGATTTGACGCAGGGCCTGGCAGCCCACCAGACGGCCATGGCCAGCTTTGCCCGGCGCTACCTGGACGGTGAACTGTCGCGCGGCCAGCGCAACGCACAGACCACCACCCGCCAGCTCATCACCGCCCTGTTGCCCGGTGGGCGCTGCACAGCGCAGCAGGTGGCGCAGCACCTGGGCGTGGACCGGCGCACGCTGCACCGCCACCTGAGCGCCGAACAGACCGATTTTTCTGCCGTGTTGCAGGCGGTGCGCATGGAAATGGCGGAGCAACAGCTGCGGCAGAACCAGCGCAGCCTGGCCGAAGTGGCCACGCTGCTGGGTTTTTCGTCGCCCAGCGCCTTTGCCTACTGGTTTCGCCAGGGCTTTGGCTGCAGCGCCCGCGCCTGGCGCCAAGGCCGCAATTGATCAGGCCGAACCACCCTGCGCCTTGCGCCAGGCCTGCGGCGCCTGGCCGAACTGGGCGGTGAACCAACGCGTGAACGAGCTGGGTGTGCTGTAGCCCAACAGTTCGGACACCCGCACCAGCGAATAGCGTGGGTTGGCCACGTAGCGCTGGGCCAGTTCCGCGCGCACCTCGCCCAGCATGTCGGTGAAGCTGGTGCCGGCTTCGTCGAGCTGGCGTTGCAGCGTGCGCACGCTCAGGCCCAGGGCCTGGGCCACGTACTCGGTGCTGGCGCGGCCGCTGGGCAACATCAGGTAAATGGCCTTGCGCACGTCCAGCACCACCGAGGGGCCATTGACCGGTGGCAGCGATTCGACAAAACGCTGGGCGTAACGCGCCATGGCCGGATCGGCCGCCGGGTTGGGCGCGTCCAGATCGGCGGCGCGGCAAACAATGCCGTTGAACTCGCTGCCAAACTCCACCCGGCAGGCAAACACCCGCTTGTGCAAGCTCAGGTCGGCCGGTGCCTCGTGGCTGAAATTCACGCTCTGCGGCGCCCAGCGCCCGCCCATCACCGCCGCACACATGCGAAACAACACGCCCAGCGCCAGCTCGGTGGCCTGGCGCGACGGTGCGGTAGCCACCACCTCCTCGCGGACAATGACCAGGCTGCCCGCGTCCTCCAGCTGCATGGCCAGTGTGTCGTTGAGCAGGTGGCGGTACTGCATGGTCACCATCAGCGCCTCGCGCAACGTGCGCTGGTGGCTGATGAGCAGGCTCACCACACCAAAGTCCGACAGCTGGCGCGACTCGGCCATGCGCAGGCCAAACTGGCTGTGGCCCGTCGCCTGGGCCGCCATCTCCAACAGGCGCACCGCCGACGCCGCCGGAATGCGCTGTTCGGGGTCGGCCAGCAGGGCGCGGCTCAGGCCCACCTCACGCAGCAGCGGCTGCGGGTTCAAACCCAGGTCGCGCGCCACCTCCAGAAAGTTGGTCAGGGTGGCGGCGCGGACGAGTGCGTTCATGGGGGTTGTGGTGGCGTGGCATGAAATGATAAGCCGTTGGCAGATCATGCGAAGCGCCCCCTGGGGTGAATACCTACAGTCCCTCCCATGGCGCACCACACCGGCGCGCCGCCTGAGGAGACACACATGGCGAAGGCCGTACGTTTGCACCAGACCGGTGGCCCCGAGGTTCTGCGGCTTGAAGACGTGGACGTCGGCGACCCCGGCCCCGGCCAGGTGCGCCTGCGCCACGTGGCCGTGGGCCTGAACTACGCCGACACCTATTTCCGCAACGGCACCTACCCCATGCCTTTGCCGGCCGGCATGGGTGTGGAAGCATCGGGTGTGGTGCAGGCCGTGGGCGAAGGCGTGACGAACGTGGCTGTGGGTGACCGCGTGACCTACACCGGCTTCCTCAACACCCTGGGCGCCTACGCTACCTCCCGCCTGATCCCGGCCGCGCCGCTGATCAAGTTGCCCGACAACATCGCCTTCGAAACCGCAGCCGCCATGACCATGCGCGGCCTGACCTCGGCCTACCTGCTGCGCCGCATCCACGACTTCAAAGCCGGCGACACCCTGCTGCTGCACGCCGCCGCTGGTGGCGTGGGCCTGATCGTTTCGCAATGGGCCAAGTTGCTCGGCATCACGGTGATCGGCACCGTCTCCACCGAAGAAAAGGCCGAAGTCGCCCGCGCCCATGGCTGTGCCCACACCATCAACTACAGCGTTGACGACGTGGCCAAGCGCGTGCGCGAACTCACCGATGGCGTGGGCGTGAACGTGGTGTTCGACAGCGTGGGCAAAAGCACCTTCATGGCCTCGCTCGATTCGCTCAAACGCCGTGGCCTCATGGTGTGTGTGGGCACGGCCAGCGGCCCCATCGAGGGCTTCAACCCCAACCTGCTGGCCATGAAGGGCTCGCTCTACCTGACCCGACCGGCCCTGGCCGACTACATCGCCGACCCGGCCGAGAAGGCCGCGCTGGCCGCCGAGGTGTTTGGCCATGTGGGCGCCGGCCGCATCCAGATCGAGATCCACCAGCACTACGCGCTGGAAGACGCCCAGCAGGCCCACCGCGACCTGGAATCGCGCAAGACCACCGGCTCGTCCATCTTCGTGATCTGAGCGCGTTTACAAAAAGAGGAGACACACCATGCGGATCGAACCCCTGACCTGTGCCATCGGCGCCGAACTTGTTGGCGTCAACCTGGGCGATGCGGCGCGCGACGACACGCTGTTTGCCGACATCAAGGCCGCGCTGCTCCAGCACAAGGTGCTGTTCCTGCGTGACCAGCACATCACCCGCGCCGAACACGTGGCCTTTGCCCGCAAGTTCGGTGAACTGGAAGACCACCCGGTGGCCGGCAGCGACCCCGACCACCCCGGCCTGGTGCGCATCTACAAAAACCCCGACCAGCCCAACGACCGCTACGAAAACGCCTGGCACACCGACGCCACCTGGCGCGAGGTGCCGCCCATGGGCTGTGTGCTGCGCTGCGTGGAATGCCCACCCGTGGGCGGCGACACCATGTGGGCCAACATGGCACTGGCCTACGAGAAACTGCCCGAGCAAGTCAAACAGCAAATCGCCGGCCTGCGCGCCCGCCACAGCATTGAAGCGACCTTTGGCGCCGCGATGCCGATCGAACGGCGCCTGGCCCTCAAGGCCCAGTTCCCCGACGCCGAACACCCGGTGGTGCGCACCCACCCCGAGACGGGCGAAAAGATCCTGTTCGTCAACGCCTTCACCACCCACTTCACCAACTTCCACACCACCGACAACGTGCGTTATGGCCAGGACTACACCCAGGGCGGCAGCGCTCTGCTGCAGTACCTGATCAACCAGGCCGCCATCCCCGAATACCAGGTGCGTTGGCGCTGGAAGCCCAACAGCATGGCCATCTGGGACAACCGCGCCACCCAGCACTACGCGGTGATGGACTACCCCCCTTGCCACCGCAAGATGGAGCGCGCCGGCATCATCGGCACGCCCACCTTCTGAGCCCCTTTTTTCCCCCATATCAGGAGACGCACATGAACTTCCTCGACGGCCACCTCTTCCCTGAAAACCAGCAGCCTCTGGTCATCACCGCCGCGCCCTACGGCCCCGAGTGGATTCCTTCGGACTTTCCCGAGGACATCCCGGTCACGATGGAGGCCCAGGTGCAGAAGGCCGTGGACTGCTACAACGCCGGCGCCACCGTGCTGCACCTGCATGTGCGTGAACTCGATGGCACCGGCAGCAAGCGCCTGTCGCAGTTCAACGCGCTGATCGCCGGTGTGCGCCAGGCCGTGCCCGACATGGTCATCCAGGTCGGTGGCTCCATTTCCTTTGCCCCGGTGGGCGAAGGCGAGGTGGCCAAATGGCTGTCGGACGACACCCGCCACATGCTGGCCGAGCTGACGCCGAAGCCCGACCAAGTGACGGTGACCGTCAACACCACACAGATGAACGTGACCGAACACATGGAAGAGGCCGACATCGCCGGCACCTCCATGGCCACGCCCGAAGGCCGCCGCGCCTACACCGAGATGGTGGTGCCGTCCACGCCCAGCTTCGTGGAGGAACACGTCAAGCGGCTCTCAGCGGCGGGAATTCAGAGCGCGTTCCAGTTCTACAACCTCAACAGCTTCGAGACGGTGGAGCGCCTGATCCGTCGTGGCATTTACAAAGGCCCGCTGGTGTGCAACTGGGTGGCCATCAGCGGCGGCATGGACGCGCCCAACATCTACAACCTGAGCAACTTCGTGCGTGCCATCCCCGACGGCACCATGCTGACCGTGGAGAGCAGCATGCGCAACGTGCTGCCCATCAACATGATGGGCATGGCCATGGGCCTGCACGTGCGCTGTGGCATCGAAGACAACCTGTGGAACCAGGCCCGCACCGAGAAGATGAGCACGGTGCAACAGATCGAGCAACTGGTGCGCGTGGCCAAAGAGTTCGGCCGCCCCATCGCCACTGGCAAACAGGCGCGCGAGATCCTCAAAATTGGCGTGTTCTACGACACCGTGGAAGAAACCCTGGCCGCCAACGGCTTTGCGCCCAACGCGCCGGGCCGCCAGCAGGGCTTTCTGCGCAAGGTGGCGTGAGCACCAACACCACACCGGCGCCCGCGCTGCAGATCGACGTCTGGTTCGACCTCATCTGCCCCTGGTGCCTGATCGGCAAACGCCACCTCGACACCGCCCTGACCACCTGGCGCGCGCAACGCCCCACCGACACGGTGGTGCTGCGCTGGCACCCGATGCGCCTGATCGAAGGCGTGCCCCCCGAAGGCTGGGACTTTGCCGCGTTCTACGAACGCCGCCTGGGCAGCCCCCAGGCGGTGGCCGCGCGCCAGGCCCAGGTGCGCGCGGCGGCCGCACATGCCGGCCTGTCCATCGCGTTTGACCGCATCCGGCGCTTTCCCGACACCGCACCTGCACACCAACTGGTGCTGCTGGCCGCGCAGCGACTGGGCACGGAGGCACAGGCCACGCTGATCGAGCGCTTGTTCCACGGCTACTTCCAACAAGGGCGAGACCTGGGCGACCACGCGTGGCTGCTGCAACTCGCCGCCGAGTGGCGCCTGGATGTGGCCGAAGCCGCCTCGCGGCTCGACCTGCCCCTGCCACAGGCTGAACCGGTGCCCGGTGTGCCCTTCTTCGTGTTCAACCAGCGCGAGGCCTTGTCGGGCGCGCAGCCGCCAGCGGCCTTGCTGCAAGCGATGCAGGCCGCCGTGACCGACACATCGCAACTCCTCTGACCATGACCGATCCCATCCCTTTGATCGTGCCGGGCTTGCGCGACCACGTGGCCCAGCATTGGCAAACCTGGCTCGCCGAGCGCCTGCCCCATGCCCACAGCCTCACCCCCATGGGGCGCGAGAACCTGTCGTTGGGCGCGCGCATCGCCGATCTGGAGGCCACCATCGAACGCGTCAACGCGCCGGTGCTGCTGGTCGCCCACAGCGGCGGTTGTGTGCTGGTGGCGCACTGGGCACGGCAGACCGCGCTGGCACACTGGGTGTGTGGCGCGCTGCTGGCCACCCCGCCCACCTTCGACCGGCCTTTGCCCCCGCCCTACCCCCAGCTTGACGCACTGGACGCCGCCGGCTGGCTGCCGGTGCCGCGCGAGCGCCTGCCCTTTCCCTCGCTGGTGGCCGCCAGCCACAACGATGTGCTGGGCGAGTTCGATGTGGTGTGCCAGCTGGCGCGCGATTGGGGCAGCGCCATCGAAGACCTGGGCAAGGTCGGCCACCTCAACCCGGCGTCGGGCTTCGGTCCCTGGCCACTGGCCCAAACCCTGATCCAACGGCTGATGCCCTGAGAACAACCGCCCTACCGACGCAAGGGTTCCATGCAGCGTTGCAGCCGCCCAAACGGTGCGTCCATGCCCTCGATGGGCACCGCTGCAAACCCCAGCAACAAGCCCTGCTGCACGGCCGGGCTCTCAAAATAGCGCGACAGCGGGCGCACCAGCACACCCGCTTCGCGCGCGCGCTGCGCCACCACCGTGTCGCGCAACGGCTCGGGCACGGCCATCACCAGGTGCAGGCCGGCGTTGCTGTCGAAGGGGTGGAGCCATTCGCTGCCCAAGGCCTGTGTCACCAGTTCGACCAGCCGGGCGCGGCGCTGGCCATAGATCAATCGCATGCGGCGGATGTGGGCGGCGTAGTGGCCGCTGTCGATGAACTCGGCCAGCGCCGCCTGCGTGAGCAGGTGGCCGCCCCGGTACAGCTCCATCTGCGCCGCGCCGATGCGATCGACCAGCGCCGGAGGCAGCACCATATAAGCGGTGCGCAGGCCCGGGTACAGCGTCTTGCTGAAGGTGCCCACGTAGATCACCGGCGCATCGGGCATGAGGCCTTGCAGCGAGGGAATGGGCTGGCCAGCGAATCGGAATTCGCTGTCGTAGTCGTCTTCCACCACCCAGAAGCCGTGGCGGCGTGCGGCCTCCAGCAGGGCCAGGCGGCGCGACAAGGCCATGATGGGCCCCAGCGGGTACTGGTGCGAGGGCGTGACGAAAGCCAGCTTGGGCACACGGCCCGGCGCGGGCTCCACCACCTGCATGCCATCGGCGTCCACCGCGATGGCGTCCACCTGCAAGCCGTTCATGCGCAGGATGTTGCGCGTGCCCCAGTAGCCCGGGTCTTCCACCCAGGCGATGTCGCCGGCATCGGCCAGCATGCGCGAGAGCAGGTCCACCGCCTGGTGCACGCCCTCGGTGATGAGAATTTGCTCCGGCTCGCACTGCACCGAGCGCACCTGCCGCAGGTACTGCGCCAGGCTGCGCTGCAAGACCGGGTGGCCACCAGCGGTGGCGTAGCTGCGCAGCGCGGGTGGGCCACGCCGCGCGCACTGGGCGGTGATTTGCGCAAAACGCTGCTGCGGGAATTCGGTCACGTCGGGCAGGCCGGGCAGGAAAGCGCCCCACTGCACGTCGGTGGCCGACACGCGCCCCAGCAAAGCCTCGCCGCGCGCCGACACACCCGATGGCAGCGCAACGGGCTCGGGCGGTGGCACGGGCGCACCCACTGCGGGCGGCGTGGCGATGAAGCGGTCGGCCGACAGATCGGCCACAAAACTGCCACTGCCGGTGCGCGACACCAGGCAGCCCTCGGCCGCCAGTTGGTCGTAGGCGTACAGCACGGTGTTGCGCGAGACGCCCAGTTCGCTCGCCAGATCACGCGTGGGCGGCAGCCGGGTGTGGGCGGGCAGCGTGCCGTCCAGGATGGCCTCGCGCAGGCAGGCGCACAACAGCCGGCTGGTGGGCTGGCGTTGGGTGGCGGCGGCGCGGGCCTGGGCCAGGCGCTGCAGCAGCAGGTCTCCCACAAGTGATTGCAATTGGTTCTATGAAATTCGTGAATGTGGCTCTTTAGTTTAGAACCATTCGAGGCTGTAATGGACACCTTGTTCCACCTTTTCCCCTTCAAGACCATGAGCCAGACCAACCAACAGATCGACCAACGTCGCCAAGCCGCCGCTCCCCGTGGCGTGGGCGTGATGTGTGACTTCTACGCCGACCGCGCCGAGAACGCCACCCTGTGGGACGTGGAAGGCCGCGCCTTCACCGACTTTGCCGCCGGCATCGCGGTGCTCAACACCGGCCACCGCCACCCCGCCGTGTTGGCCGCCATCCGCGCCCAGCTGGACCGCTTCACCCACACCGCCTACCAGATCGTGCCCTACGAAAGCGTGGTGTCGCTGGCCGAGCGCATCAACGCCCGCGCGCCCATCGCCGGCCCGGCCAAAACAGCCTTCTTCACCACCGGGGCCGAAGCGGTGGAAAACGCCGTCAAGATAGCGCGCCGCCACACCGGCCGCTCGGGCGTGATCGCCTTTGGTGGCGCCTTCCACGGCCGCACCATGATGGGCATGGCCCTGACCGGCAAGGTCGCACCCTACAAGATCGGCTTCGGCCCCTTCCCGGGCGAGGTCTACCACCTGCCCTTCCCGAACGCGGTGCACGGCATCACGGTGGACGACAGCCTGCACGCGCTGGAGCAGCTGTTCAAGTGCGACATCGAGGCCACCCGCGTGGCGGCCATCATCATCGAGCCGGTGCAGGGCGAAGGTGGCTTCAACATCGCGCCGACCGCGCTGATGGAAGGCCTGCGCGCGGTCTGCGACCGCCACGGCATCCTGCTCATTGCCGACGAGGTGCAGACCGGCTTTGGCCGCACCGGCAAGCTGTTTGCCATGGAGTACCACAGCGTGCGCGCCGACATCATCACCATGGCCAAGAGCCTGGCCGGTGGCATGCCGCTGTCGGCCGTGTGTGGCCGTGCCGAGGTGATGGACGCACCCGCCCCCGGTGGCCTGGGCGGCACTTACGCAGGCAACCCGCTGGCCGTGGCCGCAGCCCACGCGGTGATGGACGTGATCGACAGCGAAGGCCTGCTGGAGCGCTCGTTGCGCCTGGGCGCCCAGCTGCAGGGCGCGCTGACCGAGTGGCGCGAGAGCTGCCCCGCCATCAGCGACGTGCGTGGCCTGGGCTCCATGGTGGCGGTGGAGTTCGCCGACCCGGCGACCCGCGAACCCAGCGCCGCTCTGGCCACCCGCGTGCAGAAGGAGGCCCTGGCCCGTGGCCTGCTGCTGTTGACCTGTGGCACCTACGGCAACGTGATCCGTTTCCTCTACCCCCTGACCATCCCCGACGCCCAGTTCAGCGCCGCCCTGACCACCCTGCACGAGGCCCTGCGCGCCGCCACCTTCGACACCACCGCCGCCTGAACACCATGGACATGAAGATTGCTTCGCCGCTGGACCTGTTGCAGGACCCCAGCCTGCTCAAGACCGACGCCCTGATCAACGGCCAATGGGTGGCCGGCAGCGCCCGCTTTGACGTGCACGACCCCG
>NZ_JBHTBZ010000024.1:0-95068 GCF_042665235.1 Hydrogenophaga defluvii
ACCGTGAGCCCCTCAGGGCTCTATCCAGGGTGGGTCAATATTGGATGGAAACGGTGGGTCAGAATTCGGTGGAAATCAACAGAGTGCAGCACTTCATCAAAATAACGGCGGTTGAACGCACCAGTCAAGCCATCATGGAAAGCCATTTCTTGTAACGCCAGCTTCTGTTCGGCCAACTGTGCGTTGACCTTTTCCATCTCGCGCATGTTGGCCTGCTCTCGGGTGACATCGCGACCGTTCAAGAAAACCTGATCACCCGCGTGCAAGACCCGCCACTCGATCTCAAGATAGTGCCCTTGCACATGCCGGACCCTCGTCACCACGCCGCCAACTGGCATGCCTTCCGTCAACTTCTGCCTGTAATCATCAACTTTGCCCCGATCATCTGGGTGCAACACCTGACCAACAGGATGTCCCACGATCTGGTCTTGCGAGTAACCCAGCAAGGCACTCCATGCCTCGTTAACCCGCGTGTAGTGGCCTGTTTCGTCAACAATGGCAAACAAGTCTTGGTTGAGAAGGAAGAAGCGTCTGAGTGCTTCGTCCCGCTCCTCAAGCTCTTGTCTGGCCTGCGCCGCAGACTGTTTGGCGGCAAACCGTATCGACTGATTGAGCGAGAGTGAACCAGCAGCGCCAAAAGCCATGATTAAGAAGATCAGGGCAAAGTTTTGCCGCAGTTTCTCTGACGAATGAAACACTGCATCATGTTCGCGGCTGACGGCCAAGACCAAACCAGCATCCATCTTCAGTACGGGCAACCGAACGGTTCGCAGCACGGTGAATCGGAATTGCCCCGTCGCCATCGTCACGCCTTTGGCGACGGTCTCGCGGCCAGCGTTGGCGGTATGCTTCTCAAAGAGTGCACCTGGGCGGTTCAACTGCAGGCCGGACTGCCCAGCCTTGTCGGGCTCCATCATGAGTTGCACACCGTTGCCATGTGCAAACGCCACCCACATGTCGTCGGCGTAAAGAGTGGAGTTCAGAAAAGTACGCAGTGTCTGAGGCTCCAATCCAGCCACAACCACGCCCCGTAATTCACCATCCAGCCCGACCAGTGCACGCATGAGGTTGATGGCATAGCGTCCACGCAAAGTCTGGAAAGGCTCACTGACGTACAGGGTGTCAGCAGCCGGTTGCCGCTTGACCGTTTGAAAATACGGTCGCTGGGAAAAGTCACGCCCCAAGTCGGATTTGCCCTCGCCACTTGAGGCCAACACAGTGCCTTTGGAATCGAGAAACAAAAGACGGGTGAAGTCTGGGTTGCTGTCTGCGACGGCTTCCAAATAGGCAGATGCGTCTGCCCAGGTCGTTGGTGTTTTTTGCCAAGCATCCAGGCGGTTCATAAAGCCCTGCAGAGCCCTGTTGCCCGTCTCAAGCTTGCGGATGGTCTTTTGTTCGATCACCGTTGCAGCTGCCCGCAGCCTGTCAGTTTCACGTTGCTCAACGGCTTCGCGGGCGCTTGACCACATCCACCACAGCAGACCGCCGATGAACATCATGATCGCCAGATATACCAGCCATTCCGAAGCAAAACGACGTAGTAGGCGACCTTTGTCAAAGACGGTGCTATTGGGTTTTGTCACTGCCACGCTTTGTGATCCTTTGCACTCTAGTGTATCAACAAAAAATCGCAAAATGAACCATACCCTTTACAGTTGTACTTGAACAGACAACAAACTACGAGCACTCATGGATAAGTTGCTGTCTGCTTCGAAGCCAAAACCAATAGGAACCCGAAACATTTACTAAGTGAGATGTCCATTGCCCAGCCAAAAAATTGACTCGATCCTAATCTCATTGCACTTTTCAACCAATGCTCTATTTCATACATCTTGTCAATCAAGAGTTTCAGGATTCAAAAGGTGTACCTTATGCGCCAGGTTTTGCAAACCGTCTTCATGTGGATCAGAAGACTCTTGACAGATTTGTGAGCCAGGCTCACAATAGCTGATTATCTTTTGATCCTAAATGTCTCAATCCATCGCCTACTTCCGAGTCAGTACCACCGAGCAATCAATCGAATCCCAGCGCCAGGCATTGGGTGGACCGTTTGACCAGGAGTTTTCGGATGTGGGTGTGTCGGGTACGGTTCCTGCCGCCGACCGGCCTGGCTTTGCTGAACTGCTGGCCTACATCCGAAAGGGCGATGTCCTGCACGTAGCTGCGGTAGATCGGTTGGGACGTGATGCACTTGACGTTCAAGCGACCGTTCGAGCCCTGATCAACAAGGGTGTGGCTATCGAAGTCCTGGGCCTTGGAGGAATCGGTGCTGGGGCGGGTGAGTTGATCCTGGCCGTGTTGGCCCAAGTTGCCGATATGGAACGCAAGCGGATCGTAGACCGAACAACTGCAGGTCGAGAGACTGCGAAGAGGTTGTTGGCTGAGACAGGAAGTACGCAACATGGTGCCACATCACTCGGAAGACCAAAAGTTGCTGATGCGGCTGCGGTGCGTCAATGGCGTCAGGAGAACAAGGCCAGCATTGCTCAGACAGCTGAGAGGTTTGGGATCAGTACCGCGAGCGTCAAGAGGTACTGCGCCCTCTGAAAGCACAGGTCCTCTTTGTGTCGAACAGGTCACCCGCGCCATCTGTGATGCCGTGACTGGCGAGACGTATCAGCTCAACCGACTCAAGTGGATTAGACATTGCTCGCGGGCGGGTGCCGATGGCATGTACTCCCTGGAAAAACGCCCAGCACGTGTGCTTCGACGAGTGCGAGTAGGTCAGGCTGTCCATCACCGTTCAAACGGCTGTGCAGGGCATCACGAGGTACAGCGAATGCCTGCTGGACCTTTTTAGACATGTGTGTCGGCTTCGCGCGACTATGGGATTGACGTTTCGTGAAATCGCTGAAAGACTGACCATGCACGATTATAGGAAGTGATATGGCTAGATTTTTCTGGATAATTTTTTTTATCGGCGTAGCCATAACTGAGGCAAATGCACAGTTGCCAACGGTAAACGGATATGCGCACACCCCTGATAGAACGCTTCTTGGGTGGGGGAACTACTGGGACTATGAGGTTAAGCCGAATTGGGAGCCGTCAAAGTTAGTGCGACGTGAGCCAACACAAGGTGAAAGTATTGTTGTTCAACAAGCGGCGAACGTATTTCAAAGCAGTAGCGCAAAGGCAATGGCATTGGTGTCGGGGCGAGACGTAGTTTGGAGTGCATATAAGGCTCCTGCAGGGGACGGACGTTTATTGAATAGCATGAGCATCGGAAAAACAATTGCAGCTATAGCAACAGGTAGGGCTATATGCGAAGGGAAAATAACGTTAGACACATTCGTCAAGGCCTTAATCCCTGAGCTTGCAGAAACTGCTATTGGCTCTGCGAAGGTTAGACATTTGCTCACAATGAGTTCAGGGACTTGGGAAGGGAATCCGGATTCTACGATCACCGATTCTATACAGGCGTCAAAAATATTTGTGTCGGGAGAGATTTCTTGGTTGGATGTGTTAATGGATTCTCGGGTGACTCAAGCACATTCTGGGATTCTTGGAAAACGTAAGCCAGGAGAATATTTTGCGTATCGCGGAACCGACCCGTTGGTTTTGGGTGTTATGTTGACGAGGGCTACTGGGGTTGGATATGCGGAATGGGTTGAGCGGGAAATCTTAATCCCAGCTGGAATCGAGTGGCCAGCAAAAATTTCCAGAGATAGAATAAAAGGATATGGTCAATCCGATTCTGGCGTTCGCATGAGGCTCGATGATTGGATTCGATTCGCGGTGTGGGTGTTTGAGCGCTCACAGGAAGACGATTGTTTAGGTCAATTTTTGAGAGAAGGTGCAAGTCAACAGATTGAAAATCGATCAAAGAAGTTTGGAAGTTCCTTTGATGGTTATGGGTATTTAATTTGGACAAATAATCGCTATGCGCCCAAAAGTTATTGGGCGGTCGGGTATGGGGGGCAGCGCATAGGTTGGGCAAGTGGGGTGGGTAAAATTATTGTTGTTTTTTCGAATACTGAAGATTATATGTTGGACGTTTATCGAGTATTTGCCGTCTGGAGTAAGATTAGTCAACAATAATTGTAGATTGCGGTAGTCAATAGGGGCGAAGCTTAAAGACGTCGTGATGCTCTATTTCGCCGTCAGCGTTAGATAGTTCTCAGCTAGATGTCAATCAGACATCTACGCTTTTAGCAATCAGTCGATACACGCATCAACCAGATCGGATCAATTAAGTTCGAGTGCTCCACGCAGATACCCAACGCAAGTGGTCGCCGACGCTACCCTGAATTTAACCGTACTTAGATTAAATGCTCTGAGGTCGGTTGAAAAAATGCAAAAAATAGTGCAGACTTGCCACAACCCTCTCAAGAGGCGGCCAACAGAAAAGCTCTGGGGACTCTATGAATCAGCCGCTACTACGTGCAATTTTCGGCTCAATCACAGCTATCGTTTGTAACGCTGCGACGGCTGAACCACTCGACAATCTATCAAATGGTCAGACGGGACGCATTGAGTTCAATGCATCCAACCCTGAGCACCGTTGGAACCTCATTCGCGGGAAACTTGGTGAGCGACAAGTTATTTTCGGAGACCTATTTTTTCCACTTGATTCTACTTTGGAGCGATTTCCAGCAGTTGTGATGAGTCATGGGAGTGATGGTATTACAAACGGCATGCACGAGGTTTGGGCGAAACCACTACTTGCTGCTGGTTACGCAGTTTTTATGATTGATAGTTTTACACCCAGGGGAAGCGCCAAGATCGGGGGCACTAGCGGACAACTCACTTGGAACACAACCTTCAACATATCTGATGCTATCTATGCACTTCGTTTACTCACAACGCATCCAAAGATTGATGCAAAGCGGATTTATCACCTAGGTTGGTCGCGCGGAGGAAATGCTGTCACCGGAGCTATGTGGCCTAACTATCGCTATCCGATCACACAGTCGGAAGATATTAGATGGGCAGGTAGTGTGGCCGTCTATCCTGGATGCAATCTTCGATATCAAAATCCAAAATTGAAACTCACTGCACCGGTCTTGTATCTGTTGGCTGAAAAAGATGACATGACTCCTGCTCAACCTTGCGTAGAAGAAGCGGACTTGCTTGCTGCAGCAGGAAACCCCGTTCGTTATAGAGTCTACTCTGGCGCATATCATGTTTTTGATCGCCCAAATCAAAGTTGGCGGCAAAATCGCGAAGGAACATACGCAAGATGTGCTATCGATGTCGTGATGCCAGAACACGCAAAGGATTACAGTTGGGGGCCGAGTTTTCATCGTGAGAAGAAAGAGCCATTAGAAACTCCAGAAAAGTGGACGGAAGCTGTGAAGGCATGCGAAAGTTACCAATGGGTAACGTCAGAAACGCATCGTTCTGCACGTGATGAAGCCGTTAAAGAAACCCTGAGTTTTTTTGCGGCTAGTCGGGCCATGCCGTTACGCACCGATGTGCCAAATACAGCGGGAAAAATGACGGCGGAAGAAATTTTTCGACAATTGAACTGGAAGTAGTGAGCTTCACTGAGAATGGAGCGAGTTTCTGATGGTATTCAAGAAATTTGAAATGAATAATTCACTACGAAGGCAGAGGTCGAGGGAATCCGAGCCTGAGTGGTGCTGCTAAGACCCTTGTAGCCAAATGAGTCACTATCGATACTTCATCATCGAAACATACGAAAACAAGGGCGAGCCTTCAAGCAAGAAGGTTCGTGCTCGGCCACTACCAGGGCAAGGTGTATCGCCATCCCTCAATGTCGAGTGTTCTGTTGCGATGCGGGAGTCATACCCACCAGGGACGCTGTTCAAAGTCGATTGCAAGGTCACCGACCGAGAGGGCACTTCGTTTCTATATCGGCATTTCCAATGGCCGTACCAAGTGGTCACACGGAACCAAGCAGAACAATTCATCCAACACGGTTTTGCCAACCAACCCCTGCGGGATCAACGATCATGAACATCGCACGCGGGTAAATGAGTGGCAAAGTGACTGCGAGCAAGGTGCCACAGTTGGCTGCTAAGGGATCAAAGTCCAGGTGCAAGTCACAAGCAGCTCAGTGAAGCACCCTGCTACCACTCGACTCATGACGAGCAACCAGTTGCTGGTACTCAAACTCTTCGAGGGCGTCAACCACTGCGGCCATCTTCATGATGATGTCGATTGAGACCTCTGGTGGCGTCGTCGAACCGTCATGAATGGTGACCTCTACAAGGGCATCTAGAGCCGCTTCTAGAGCTTTCTCGACGTCAGGTGATGGGTCGGTCATCAGATGCTCCTGCTCGATTGAGGATGCAGGTCATCATAGGTTGGCGACACATTTAGTGGTGTTGCTAATCAAACTACTAGGGCAGCGGAATCCAAAATGTGTCTTGTAGTGTGATTGGGGTTAACCGCAAAGCAAAAAACCCAAGTGAAATCAATCACTTGGGCTCATTTTAGTCAACACTGGACCACCTACCGCACACACCGCGATGGCTGTGGTTATCAGCCGAGCTTCTTGGCTAAGGCTTCTGGGTCTGGATGGTAGTAGCGCTTTAGCATTGCAAGACTCTTATGCCCTGATACAGCGGACAACTCAATGATGTTGGGTAACTTCCCCGCCATATTGGTGATGGCCGTGTGTCTGAGATCGTGAAATCTCAGATCAGTGATTCCAGCACGCTTTACTGCTCGCTTGAAAGCAGCATCAAAGGTAAAGTACTTCACCGGAAAAACACTCTCGTTGTCCGCAGCTCTTTGTAAAGTCATCAGCAGTCGAACAGCTGCAGTTGATAGCGGAACAACACGAGCCATGCCATTTTTTGTTGTGGATAAATATGCTGTTTGACGTGTCAGATCGATTCGATCCCATGTAAGTGACAGCAGTTCACCTCTGCGCATACCCGTTTCCAAAGCCAAAGCTGCAATGGGTTTGGTCCATATGCTACGCCTCCCGGTTGGCTCTAATGCTTCAAGCAGTCGAACCTGTTCATCGGCTGAAAGAATTCGACTTCGACCAGCAGGACTTGCCGGTTTTCGGACAGCCTGAATAGGGTTCTGAATGTGTAACCCCCACTCGCGACGTGCGTGATTGATGATCGAAGACAGATAAGCTAGCTCTCGCAAAACAGTCCCTGGACGAACCTCTCCTAACCGTTGGTCGCGATATTCAGCAACACGCTCGGGAGTGAGGTTAGCTAGGCTGTATCGAGCAATGGTTCTAAGAGCCAACGCGTTTAAACGAATGGTGTCATCGCGAGCACCCTTCATCGTTGGGACAACATCGCGTATGTATCGATGAATGACCTGTTGAAGGGTCATTTTTTGGGCCCCTGTTGCGACGATAAACCGACCTTGGTCTATCTCAGCTTCTACAGACCGCGCCCACTGTTCTGCAGTCCGTTTGTCATGAAACGACTTAACCTGACTTGGGTAGCCTTCCCTGACCACCCTCGCTTGCCACTTGCCGTTTCGTTCTCGTAGAGACGCCATTTCCCGATCCTCAGTTGGACAGGATTTGGACAAAGTTTGATTTTTCAGCCCCTAAGCGTCATTTTTAGCAAGAAATTTCCTTGCTAACCGCATGCTCAGCGTTAACCCAGAAGATAAATATTCCTTCTAAATCAAGGCCGCGCGACAAAACTCCCGCTCTTGCCCCCGTGCTTCTCCAGCAATTTCACGTCGGACATGACCATGCCTCGGTCGGCCGCCTTGCACATGTCGTAGATAGTGAGCAGGGCCACCTGCAGGGCGGTGAGGGCCTCCATTTCCACGCCAGTGGGGCCCACGGTTTCGGCGGTGGCCGTGCACAACACCGCGTGCTGTTCGGCCAGCACCTCAAAGTCCACCGCCACGCGGGTGAGCGCAATCGGGTGGCACAGCGGAATGAGTTCGCTGGTGCGTTTGGCGCCCTGTATGCCGGCAATGCGGGCAATGCCCAGCACATCGCCTTTCTTGGCGGTGCCTGCAGTCACCAGCGCCAGCGTGGCCGGCAGCATGGTGATGCGGCCTTGCGCCACAGCCATGCGCCGGGTGTGTGCTTTGGCCCCCACGTCCACCATGTGGGCTTGGCCCTGGGCATCGAAGTGGGTCAGGGGTGACGAAGTCTGGCTCATGCTTTTACGAAACCTTTACGGGAACGCGGCATCATACGGCGCATGTTCAAGTCCCACGCCGGCCGGCGCCGCGCCGCCCTGATCCCTCTGGCCGCGGCACTGCTCCTGCAGCCCATCGCCCCTCTGCAAGCACAGGTGAACCGCCTGCCGCGCGACACGCCCAACCTACCCCACCTGGGCGACGGGCAAACCATGTCGCTGAGTGCCGAGCGGCGGCTGGGCGACCACATGGCGCGCGCCATCTTCCGCGACCCCGACTACCTCGACGACCCGGTGCTGGGCGACTACCTGGCTTCGCTGTGGCGCCCGCTGATCGAGGCGGCGCAACGGCGCGGCGAACTGTCACCCGAGATGGCCGAACGCTTCGCCTGGCGCCTGATGATTTCGCGCGACAACACGGTGAACGCCTTTGCCATGCCAGGCGGCAACCTGGGCGTGCACCTGGGCCTGATCGCCATGACGGCCAACGCCGACGAACTGGCCTCGGTGCTGGCGCACGAACTCACCCACGTCACACAACGCCACATCGCACGCAACATCGACAAACAATCCCAGCAAGCCCCGCTGCTTCTGGCCGGCATGCTGCTGGGCATTCTGGCGGCCAGTGCGGCCAACAACGCCGATATCGGCGGCGCGGCCATTGCCGGTGGGCAAGCGCTGGCGGTGCAAAACCAGCTCAACTTTTCGCGCGACATGGAGCGCGAAGCCGACCGCGTGGGTTTTGGTGTCATGCGCGATGCCGGTTTTGAGGGCCAGGGCTTTGTGACCATGTTTGAGCGGCTGCAGCAGTCGGCCCGGCTCAACGACGACGGCGGTTTTCCCTACCTGCACAGCCACCCGCTGACCACCGAACGCATGGCCGACATGCGCGCCCGCCTGCCCATGCACGACCACGCCGGCCACCGTGGCCAGCCCCACAGCCACAGCACCTCGCCCCACAACGCCTGGATGCACGCGCTCATGGCGGCCCGTGCGCGTGTGCTGGCCGAGGCCGGCGCCGACCGCCAGCGCGTGCGGCCCGACGAGCACCAGGCCACGGCAACAACCGGCGATGGCCCGACACGCGCTGCCCGCCACTACGCCACCGCGCTGGCCGCCCTGAAGCAGCGCAACCTGAACACCGCCATCAACGCCACCGAGGCCCTGCTCCAGCAACCTGGGCTGGACGCCAGCGCCCTGCCGGTGGCAGAAGCGCTGGCGGTGGAGGTGCTGCTGCAAGCACCGGCGGACCAGCGCATCGGCGGCCAGCCGCTGCCCGCCTGGGCCGACCGCCTGGCCACACGCGGCACCCGCACCGGTTTGCTGATGGCGGCACAGGCAGCACGCGCCGGTGGCCAACCGGCCGCCATGGCCCGCGCCAGCGAACGCCTGCTGACCTGGGTGACCGAACGCCCCACCGACGCGCTGGCCTGGCAAACCCTGGCCACGTTGTACCGCGCACAAAACCAGGCCCTGCGCGCGGTGCGCGCCGACGCCGAGGCCCAGGTGGCCATGCTCGACTACCCCGGCGCGATCGACCGCTTCAAGTCCGCTCAAAACCTGGCACGCGGCCAACCGCAGGCCGACCACTTCGAGCTGTCCATCCTGGATGCGCGCACGCGCGAGATCATGCGGCTGCAGACCGACATCGAACGCGACGCCGCCGAGCAACGCGGCGGTCGTTGACGTCGGACGTGATGCAACGCAACAAAAACCCCACGGCATCACCAGGCTTTGTGCCTGACAGCAGAGCCATGGCAGAATCGCCTCTACCCGAAAGGGGAGTAGCGAGTCTGCAGCCGCCCAACCTGGGCTGAGCCGGCAGGCGGCGTCATCCGTCAATACGTGCGTGCCCGCAAGGCGCGCTCCGGATCCGCCAGGGACACAGCCACATTGCTGCGCTGAAGCCCCCGCGAGACCTTCTGGGTGTGTCACCACACTCAACCATTGAAGGTCTTTTTATGAGCACCGTAGCACCGGTCTGGCTTTGGCTTGTTTTCGTCGCGATTGTCATCGCTTCCCTGTTCGTCGATTTTGTCGTCCTGAAAAAACAGGGCGCCCACGAGGTGGGCATGAAAGAGGCGCTGAACTGGTCGCTCCTCTGGGTGGCGCTGAGCTTCGTGTTCAACGGCCTGTTCTGGTGGGCCGTGCGCGACACCACCGGCTCGGTCGCGGTGGCCAACGAAAAGTCGCTTGAATTTCTCACCGGCTACCTGATCGAGAAGTCGCTCGCGGTGGACAACATCTTTGTCTTCCTGATGATCTTCACCTACTTCGCGGTGCCGCCGGCCTTCCAGAAGCGGGTGCTCATGATCGGCATCATCGGCGCCATCGTGTTGCGCACCATCATGATTTTGGTGGGCGGCTGGCTGTTGTCGCAGTTCCACTGGATCCTGTACGTCTTCGGTGGCTTTCTGGTGCTCACCGGCATCAAGATGTGGTGGGCCGCCGACAAGGAAGGCACGCTGGACGACAACCCCGCTCTGCGCCTCTTGCGCCGCGTGATGCCGGTGAGTAAACACTACGACGGCGAGAAGTTCTGGACGGTGGAAAACGGCAAAAAAATCGCCACCCCGCTGATGATGGTGATTGCCCTGGTGGCCCTCACCGACGTGATCTTCGCGGTCGACTCCATCCCCGCCATCTTCGCCATCACGCAAGACCCCTTCATCGTGCTGACCAGCAACGTGTTCGCCATCCTGGGTCTGCGCGCCATGTACTTCCTGCTGGCGGCCGTGGCCGGCAAGTTCCACCTGCTCAACTACGGCCTGGCCGTGATCCTGGTCTTCATCGGCAGCAAGATGATGCTGATCGACGTCTTCAAGATCCCAGTGGCTGTGTCGCTGGGTGTGGTGGTCGGCATCCTGGCCATCACCATGCTGTGGAGCGTGAAGACCGCGCCGAACGCCCGCTGAACACAGTGGCAAATAGCGGAACCCGGTGTAATATGCCACTGTCATATTACACCTACCCTCCGCCATGACCATCACAGCCAAACTCTTCATGAGCGGCCGCAGCCAAGCGGTGCGGTTGCCCGCCAAGCTGCGTCTGGCGGCGCAAGAAGTGCGCATTGAGCAGATTGGCGACGCGTTGTGGGTTCAACCCCAGGGCCATCCCGCCGCCGACATGGGTCAATGGCTGGCGCAGTTCTACGCCAACAGCGAACCTTTGCCGCCCACCTTTTTGGCAGAGCGGCACGACCCTGCCCCACAGGAGCGGGACTGGAGCTGATGGCTTGGCCGGCTGATACCCATGCGCCGCACACTGGACACCAACATTTGCAGCTACATCCTGCGCCGTCACCCTGCGGACATGATCGCCCGCTTTGCCACGCTGGACCCTCAGCAACTCTGGCTGTCGGCCATTGTGGCCGCAGAGTTGCGCTTCGGGGCAGCCAAGCTGGCCTCACCCAAATTCAGCGCCGCCGTTGAAGCCTGGTTAGCGGGCTTTGACGTCAGGCCCTGGCCTGCGCAAGCCGGGCACCACTACGCGCAATTGCGCGCCACCCTGGAACGCACAGGCCGACCCATCGGCGGCATGGACATGCTGATTGCCGCCCACGCCCTGGCCGAAGACAGCGTGGTCATCACCAACAACGCCCGAGAGTTTCACCGGGTTCCCGGCCTGGCGGTGGAGGAATGGGCGCTTTGACACCCGCCCGACGCAAAAATACCCGTTCATCGCAAGGGGCCGCCGCGCCGGGCCGCCCCAAGCAAGGCCCGCGCCCCCTTGGGGGGCAGCGACCCGCGAAGCGGCGGAGCGTGGGGGTATCATCCCTGCCCCTATGGCCGGCATCCACATCACCGACATCGAAGCAGCGATCAACTTCTGGCGCGGGCGCAAGCCCTCGCCAGACGGTGTTTCGCTGGCGCCCGAAATCCGGGCGTTGGCCGAGGTCTATGCCTTGCTGGTGTTCCACCACGAGAGCGAAGCCGATGAGGACAGCATGCCGCGCAAGGCGCATGCGGCCTGGAAAGCCTGGTACGACACCACGCCCGACACACCTTGCATCGCCATCTGCTCCACCAGCCAGGGTGACGATGTGTGCAAGGGCTGTGGCCGCAGCTTTGACGAGGTGCAGCACTGGCCGGCCATGACACCCGGCGAAAAACGCGCCACCTGGCGCCGCATCACGCTGGAAGCCAGTGCCTGGCGCTTCAACACCTACGCCGAACGCGCGGCAGAAGCCAACTCAGTCGGCGCCGACAAGTAGGGGCACACACTCCAGCGACACGCTGCGCTCGCCGTTGCCCAGGGTGAGCACGCCTTCGAGCACCGTGGCCTGCAGCTGCATGCTGCGCTCGGCCAAACCCGCTAACTCTTGCGACGACTCGGTGGGCACACGCCACACCGACAGCTTGTCGGTGCGGGTGAGTTTGGTCTGTATGCCGCGCCACCAAATGTCGGCCGACGAGGCAAAGGCGTAAACGATCACACGGTCGGCCTTGCTGCAAGCCTTGAGGACGGGCTTGTCTTCGGGCTGGCCCACCTCGATCCACACGCGGGTACGGCCGGTGAAGTCGCGCAGCCAGATGTCGGGATCGTCCGGATCGCTCAAGCCGGCGCCGAAGGCCAGCGTGCCGTCGCCGTTGCACTCCGCTTGCAAACGCCAGGCGTTGAGCGCCAGCGCCGCCAGGCGAATCATCATGCGTTCGTCGGTTTCGCTGGGGTGGCGGGCCAGGGTCAGCGCGTGGTCGGCGTAGTAGCCGTGGTCGATGTCGGCGATCTGCAGATGCGCCTTGAAGATGGTGGACTTGAGAGCCATGTGCCAAGCATACCTGTCATGGGCTGGCCTTCCAGCGGGCCAGCCAGTCGGCAGCCGGTTCGGGGCGGCCATGTAGGTAGCCCTGCAGCAACATCGGGCTGTTGCGTGACGCCAGGAAATCGGCGTGCGCCTGGGTTTCCACACCCTCCGCCACCACGCTCAGGCCCAGGTGGCCGGCCACGGCCAGCACGGTGTCCACCAGGGCCGCGTCGTCGGCGCTGTGTGGGGCGTCCTGCACAAAACTTTTGTCGATCTTGAGTTCGTGCAGGGGCAGGCGCTTGAGGTAACGCAGGGAGGAATACCCCGTGCCAAAGTCGTCCACTGAAAAATGGACCCCCAGATCGGCCAATGCGCGCATCTTGGCGGCCACCAACTCCACATCGTCCACCACCAAGCCCTCGGTGACCTCCAGCGTCAGAAGACCTGCTTGCAGGCCATGCTCTGCCAACAACTGCTGCACCCGTGGCACAAAACCGGCTTCACGGAACTGGCGTGGGCTGACGTTGACGGACAAGCGCAACGCTCGGCCCGCCCGCACGGCATCGGCCATGCACACGCAGGCCTGGCCCAGCACCCAGTCGCCCAGGGCCACAATGAGGTCGCTTTCTTCGGCCAGCGCGATGAACACCCCGGGCGGCAGCAGCCCACGCGTGGGGTGCTGCCAGCGCACCAACGCCTCGGCGGCCACCACCTCACCGGCCAGGTTGACCTGCGACTGCAGGAACAGGCGCAACTCATCCGCCACCACCGCATGCCGCAGCTCGCGCTCCAGTTGGAAACGCTGTTGCACGGCACTGCCCATCTGGGTGTCGAAAAAGGCACTCTGGCGCCCTCCCCCGGCTTTGGCCCGGCGCAGGGCGGTGTCGGCGCGGCGCAAGGCCTCCGCCGGCTCATCCTCCGGGCCTTGCGGACACAGGGTGATGCCCAGGCTGGCGGTGATGGTCACGGCATCGGCCTCGCCGGCCAACACAAAGGGCTTGGCGAAAGCACAGTGGATTTTTTCGGCCACGGTGAGGGCATGGCGGCTGGCGGTCTCGGCATCGGCCCCCAGCTCGTGAAACAGCAGCACAAACTCGTCGGCAGACAGGTGGGCGATGCCGTCCCCCGCGCGCAACAGGCTTTGCAGGCGTTGTCCAACGGCGCGCAACAGCTGGTCGCCCACCTCCTGGCCGCGGGCGTTGTTGACGTTTTGAAAGCGGTCGATGTTGAACACCATCACCGCCGCCATGCGGCCGTGGCGCAGGTTGAGCGCAAAGTCCAGTGCCAACCGCTCCAGCATCTGGCGGCGGTTGGGCATGCCGGTGAGGCTGTCGAAATGGGTCAGGTGGTGGATGCGCTGCTCCGCACTTTTCTGGGCCGACAGGTCTTGCCGCAGCGTGGCGTAGTGGCTGATGCGCCCGTCGGCCTGGCGTATCGGCATGACGATGGTGTAGGCCGGGTATTCGCTGCCGTCGGCCCGGCGCGACATCCGCTCCCCCACCCAGGTGTCGCCACGCCTGACCACCGTGTGTATCGCCTCATCGGCCAACGTGCTGTCTATGCCCAGCGCCTGCGGGTGCTGCCCCAGCAAGGCCTCGCGCCGGTAGCCGCCCATGTGTTCGTAGGCGGCGTTGACGTAGTTCAGGCGCTGTTCGGCATCGACCATGGCGATGGAGATGGGACTTTGTTCGACCGCGAGGTAGAACTTGCGCAGCTCGACCTCGCGCGCCTCCAGGTCGCGGGCCAGCTGGTGCGCCTCGCCCAAGCGCTTGAGGTAGTCGCGGCGGGACAACAAGGTGGCCGCTGTGGTGACCAGCAAAACGCCGCCCAGGTAGGTGGCGTGCAACAGCTGGTTGCCAAAATACGGATCGGGAAACCAGCCCTTGGGATGGCCCCAGACGAACACCAAAAACAGGGCGCCCGTGGCCACCGCCAGCCAGCGGGTCGCCAGCGAGCCCAGAATCCACCCCGAAAACACAATCAGCACGGGGTAGTTGAGCATGCTGGGGCCGCGCGCACCGCCGTTGCGCGCGGTGACCAGGGCCACCAAAATCCAGAACGCCCACACCATGAGGTAGGCGGCGGCCCGCTGCCTGCCCCCACGCAGCATGGCCAGTGTGGTCAACCCCACCAGACCCACCAGCACGTGCAGCCAGACGTGATCGGCTTTGGTGCCGCTCTCCAGCCCCAGTACCAGCGCGATCAGGAAACCGAGCACCACCATGACCTGCGCGGCGTGCCGAACCAGACGCGCCGTCAGGGCCTGGTCGTTCGCATCGGTGGTCGGTGGAAGTTGGGCGGCCATATGGGATGGGTTGCTGCCTGCATTGGGTTGTACCCCAAGGTCATGTATTTATCAATTCCGCATGGGGTGACAGATACAAAAAAAACCACCTGGGAAGGTGGCTTTTTTGGAACGGCATGCGGTCCGACCTCAGACCCGGCGGGCCAGCGCGGCGGCCTGGCCCACGTAACTGCCTGGCGTCATGCCCAGCAGGCGTTGTTTTTCGGCCTCTGGAATGTCGAGGCTGCGGATGAGGCCGTGCAGCGCCTCGGCGGTCACGGTCTTGCCACGCGTGACTTCCTTGAGCTTTTCGTAGGCGCCCTGCACGCCGTAGCGGCGCATCACGGTCTGGATGGGTTCGGCCAGCACTTCCCATGACGCATCGAGGTCGTCGGCCAAGGCTTCCAGGTTGATCTCCAGCTTGTTCAAACCGGTCATGAGCGACTGGTAGGCCAACGCAGCGTACCCAAGCGCCACACCCATGTTGCGCAGCACGGTGGAGTCGGTCAGGTCGCGCTGCCAGCGGCTGATAGGGAGCTTTTCGCTCAGGTGCTTGAGCACCGCGTTGGCCAGCCCCAGGTTGCCTTCGGCGTTCTCGAAGTCGATGGGGTTGACCTTGTGTGGCATGGTGCTGGAGCCAATCTCGCCGGCCTTGAGCTTTTGCTTGAAGTAGCCCAGGCTCACGTAGCCCCAGATGTCGCGCGAGAGGTCGATCAGGATGGTGTTGGCGCGCGCGGTGGCGTCGAACAGCTCGGCCATGTAGTCGTGCGGCTCGATCTGGATGCTGTAGGGCTGGAAGGTCAGGCCCAGGCCCCAGCTAGCACCGGCCGGCACATCCTGCGGCTCGGGCGTTTCCACCACATTGCGCGAGAAGGCTTCCCAGTCGAACTCGGGCCAGGCGCTCAGGTGGGCGTTGTAGTTGCCCACGGCGCCGTTCATCTTGCCCATCAGCTTCACATCCGCGATGGCGGCACGCACCTTGTTCAGCCGCACCACCACGTTGGCGAATTCCTTGCCCACGGTGGTGGGGCTGGCGGTCTGGCCGTGGGTGCGGCTGAGCATGGGTACGTCGGCAAAGGCGTGGGCCATCTCGCGCAGCTTGGCAATCACCGCGTCCAGGCCAGGCAGCAGCACCTGGTTGCGCCCGGCCTTGAGCTGCAAGGCGTGGCTGGTGTTGTTGATGTCTTCGCTGGTGCAGGCAAAGTGCACAAACTCCTGCACCGCCGCCAGCTCGGCCTTGAGGGCAGCCGGCAGCGCGGCGTCGGCAAAACGCGCCTTGATCCAGTACTCCACCGCCTTCACATCGTGGTTGGTGGTTTTTTCGATGTCCTTGATCGCCGCCGCGTCGGCCTCATCGAAGCGCTGCACCAAGCCCAGCAGGTGGGCACGCGCCTCGCTCGACAGCGGCTTGAACTCGCTGAAGCCGGCGTCAGACAACGCGATGAACCAGGCGATCTCGACCTGCACCCGGCGGTGCATGTAGCCAAACTCGCTCATGAAGGGCCGCAGGGCGGCCAGCTTGGGCGCGTAACGGCCGTCGAGCGGGGAGAGGGCGGTGAGTGCCGACAGGCCGGCGGCGGTTTGGGAAGGTACTTGCATCCCCGAATTGTAGGGAAGCCGGTGAATCGGTACACCGTCAGCATGACGCAGGCGCCGCTGGCTAAAATGCCCTTCCCGTACCGTCACCTGTCCCCTCACATGAAACTCATTGGCGCCCTCACCAGCCCCTACGTGCGCAAAGTGCGCGTCGTCATGGCGGAGAAGAAGCTGGACTACCAGCTGGTGCTGGAGGACGTGTGGGCGGCCGACACCACCATCGCCCAGGCCAACCCGCTGGGCAAAGTGCCCTGCCTGGTGATGGACGGCGCCGAGGCCATTTTCGACTCGCGTGTCATCGTTGAATACCTCGACACCCTCTCGCCCGTGGGCAAGCTCATCCCCACCACCGGTCGCGAGCGCACCGAAGTCAAAACCTGGGAAGCCCTGGCCGACGGCCTGATGGATGCAGCCATCCTGGCGCGCCTGGAAGCCACCTGGCCGCACCGCGAAGCGCAACAGCGCAGCGGCCTGTGGATCGAGCGCCAGATGCAAAAGGTGCACGGCGCGCTCAAGGCCATGGCCCACGGCCTGGGCGACAAAGCCTATTGCCACGGCATCCACCTGAGCCTGGCTGACGTCGCCGTGGGCTGCGCCCTGGGTTACCTCGACTTCCGCTTCCCCGAGCTTGGCTGGCGCGCGGCGTACCCCAACCTGGCCAAGCTCGCCGACAAGCTCGCCCAGCGCCAGAGTTTCATCGATACCCTGCCGCCGCAATAACCGCCTCGGGGTGGCCCGGCGGCAAAACGCCGTCAGCTGTTCGCGCGGCGCTTGAGCCAGCGCATCAGCCCGCCCACCACGGGCAGTTTTTCATACAGCTCCTCGGCCGCGTCCCAGTAGTCGCGGTGCTCGGCCACGCGGCCGTCGGGGGCGAAGCGCAGGTGGCTGGCGCCCCGCACGGTTTGCAACGTGGTGGTGTCGAAGCGTTTGAACCGGAACACGAAGTCCCAAGTCACAAAGGCCTGATCGCCTTGCGCCATCCCGGTGGTGATGACAAAACGGGGCTCGTGCAGCGACACAAACATGTGCTCGAAGATGGCGCGGATCTCGGGCAGGCCCTGCACCTCATTGAACGGGTCTTTGAAACGGGCGGTGGGCGCGTACACCCGCCCCAACTGGTCGAGCGCGTCGGGCGACAAGGTCTCGAAAAAATCGGCCACGCGCCGCAGGCGCGGGTCGGTGTAGGGCTGGTTCATAGTCCGGTGAACCTCGCCACGGCGGCAAAGTAGGGGCGCGAAGGCAAAAGCCGCAGCAGCCGCATCCAGAAGGTGAACCGTTTGGGAAAGTCGATTTCAAAGTGGCCGGCCGCCCAGCCACGCACAATGGCCTGTGCCGCCTGGTCGGGGGTGATGAGCCCCGGCATGTGGAAGTCGTTGTGTGCGGTCAGCGGCGTTTCAACAAACCCCGGGTTCACCACACTCACGCCCACCCCTTCGTGCCGCAGATCGAGGTACAGGGTTTCGGCCAGGTTGATGAGCGCGGCCTTGGTCGGCCCATAGGCCAACGACTTGGGCAGGCCACGGAAGCCGGCCACGCTGCTGACCACGCTGATGTGACCTCGCCCTTGGCGGCGCAGCGCCGGCAGCAGGGCGTCGAGCACGTACAACACACCTTCAAAATTCACACGCCAATGGCGCTGGATCTCGGCCAACTCAAAAGCGTCGGCGCGCATTTCGCGGTAGTGGCCGGCGCAATACATCACGAGATCGATGCCGCCCTGGCGCAGCAACGTGCGCGCGGCATCGGCCACAGCCGCCGCATCGGTCACGTCCAGCGCCACAGCGGCTGAGCCGGGATGTTGGGCCACCCACGCATCCAGGGCCCGCGCGTTGCGGGCCGACACCACCACTTGGGCGCCCTGCGCATGCAGCGCACGCGCCGTGGCCTCGCCGATGCCGGAAGACGCGCCGACCACCCACACACGCTTGCCATGCCAATCGCGCATCGGGGGGTTGATGGGACGCAGCCACATGGCGCTCATCCCGCGCGCTTGACGAAGCTCAGCGTGACCTCGCCGAGCTTGAAGCCGAACTTGCTCATCACCGCTTTGTTGAGCATGACGCGGTCGTCCATGAGGTACATCCAGTCGTCAAACTGCACCTCATACACCTTGCCGTCCACCGGCAGGTTCAGGGTGTAGCCCCAGCGGAAGGTGTTGCCCGCCACCTGGCCTTGGGCCTCGCCCTTCACGTCGTCGGCGGTGCCGGTGTAACGACCGTCGGGGAGTTTTTTCAAACGCCAGACGCGGCGTTGTTTTTCGCCGTCCGAGTAGGTGAAGTCTTCGTCCAGCACACCTTCGTTGCCGGTCCAGGTGCACACCATCACCACGGTGAAGCGGCGCACCACCTTGCCCGAACGGTCGGTGAACACGCCGTAGGCGTCGAGCGTGCCGTTGAAGTAGGTGGCCAGGTCGAGCACGGGTTTGTCAGCCGCGTAATCGCTCACCTGCGGGCCAGCGCAAGCGGCCAGTCCGCCTGCGGCGGCCAGCAACACGGCGCTGAGGGCGACACGTCGTTTCATGATCGGGGTTCCTTGTGGATGATGAAGTGCTGCAGGGCTGCGGCCGCGACCAGCTTGAGCGCACAGGGCAAGATGCAGTAGGCCCAGGTCAGGGCGGTCAACGCCTGCGCGTCGCGTTGGCCTGGCGCATAGCCCCACCAGCCCAGCAGCGGCAGCGCCAGGCCAGCCGCCAGCGCGAGGTTGAGCTTGGCGGCGAAATTCCACCAGCCAAAGTAACGGCCTTCGCCGCGCCCGCGTTCGCCCATGTCGCCCACCAAACCGGCCAGCAGGGCGCCGGGCACGGCCAGATCGGCGCCCAGCGCCAGACCTGACAGGGCACACACGCCCAGAAAGACCCAGGCATCGCCTGGCCCCAGAAAAGCCGCCCACACAAACACCAGCACGCTCAGGCCCATGCCCAAACGCCAGGCGCGCGCCAGGCCCATGTGGGCCACCACCCGCAGCCACACGGGCATGGACGCGGCGGCGCACAAAAAATAGGTGCCCAGAAAAGCCGGCTCCATTGCGGCAGGGGCCTGCAACTGGTCCTGCACAAAAAACAGCACCAGCGTGGCCGGCACCGCACTGGCGATGCCATTGACCAAAAACACGCCCAGCAACCGGGCAAACGCGGGTTGACGCAAAGGCGCCCACACCGAGGCGAGCGGTTCTGCGCGGGCGGCGGCGTCGGGCACGGGGCGCAGTGCGCTGCTCCAGGCCCAGCAACCCACCGCCAGCAGCAGCGCAAACACGGTGGCCGCAACACCCAACCCGGCCAGGCTGGGCAAAACCGCCGCCAACACCACCCCCACCAAACCCAGCGCTTCGCGCCAAGCCACCACGCGGGCGCGCTGCGCTTCGGTGCCGCCCAGCATGGCGCCCCACGACTGGTGCGCCACACTCACCACGCTGTAAGCGGTGTAGGTGAGCAGCAGCCCGGCCACCGCCCAGGCCAGCAACGCAGCGCTGGCACCCAGCGCCGCTGGCGGAAAAAACAGCGCCACAAACCCCAGTGCCAACACCGCACTGGCCAGGGCGCCCAGCCACAACACACCGACCACGGACCGCCGGAAAGTCGCGTCACACCAACGACCGATCAGCGGATCGATGAAGGCGTCGAACAGCCGCGCCCCCAGCAACACCGCACCCAAGGCCGCGAGCGACACGCCGTGTTCACGGGCAAAGTGGTTGGGCCACAACACGTACAGCGGCAAGGCGGCAAACGCCAGCGGCAATCCCAACAGGCCATACCGCACACCGTGCGTCCAGCCGCCGGGTTGGTCCAACAAGGCGGCGCCGCTGGCCGCCGCCTTGTTCATGACGTGGTGCCGGCCTGGGCCAGCAACTGCGTGCGCATCTGCGGCTCGGACGTGGCGGGCGAGAGCCAGATGCCAAAAAACAGGCGCGCGAACTCGGCGTCCGACACGTCGCCCAACGGCCGCTCGTTCAGGGTGAAGCGCGCGCCCTCGCCGGGCACATGCAAACCGGCGATGTGGTCGCCGTCTTTCACGTCGGGAAAGAGTTTGAGCATGGCGTCCAGCCAGCGCGTGGCCTGCGCGTCGCTCACGCTGCCCACGCCCCGCATTTCTTTCAGCGAACGCTCGGCGATGGCCTTGCCGTACAGCGTGCGCAGGTAGTGCAGCTCCAGCACAAAACGGTGGCGCTCAAACTGCACGGCGTCGAAACCTGGCTCGGCCCACAAGGTCGCGTCGTACACCGACAGGCCAAAAAACCGCAGCCGCGCCTGGCCCAAACGGCGGCCGCTGGGCAACAGACCGGGCGCCCCCGCATGGGTGGCCCGCGCCAGACCCACGCACACAGCAGCAGGCACAGCAATGAGGAGTTGACGGCGCAGCATCGTGCGGCTCAGTGCGGCTTGATGAGGGTGAACTGCATGACGTCGGTGCTGCCTTCGTCGAAGGCCGCCTCGCAGTAGGCCAGGTAGAACTCCCAGACCCGCAGGAAGTGCTCGTCAAAACCCAGCTCGCGCACGCGCGGCTCTTCGTGCAGGAAACGCTCGCGCCACTGGCGCAGGGTTTCGGCGTAGTCGCGGCCAAAGGCGAAGGCGTCTTCCACCACCAAACCCGCAGCTTCGGCCTGAGCGCGGAAGGCCGAAGGGCTGGGCAGGCAGCCCCCCGGAAAGATGTACTGCTGGATGAAATCGGTGCCGCGGATGTAGCGATCGAAGTGTTCGTCGGCGATGGTGATGCTCTGGATGTTGGCGCGCCCCCCCGGTTTGAGCAGGCGGGCCACGGTCTGGAAGTAAGTGGGCCAGTACTCGCGTCCCACGGCCTCTACCATCTCGATGGAGCAAATGGCGTCGAAGGGGCCGTCATCGATGTCGCGGTAATCCTGCAAGCGCAGGTCGGCGCGTGCCGCAGCGCCCAACCGCGCCATGCGTTCCTGGGCCCAGGCAAGCTGTTCCGTGGACAAGGTGACCCCCACCACCGACGCATCAAAGGTGGTGGTGGCGGCTTCAGCCAAAGCCCCCCAGCCACACCCGATTTCCAGCACCCGGTCGCCCGGTTTCACCTGCGCCAAACGCAAGGCGCGGTGCACCTTGGCCCATTGCGCGCTCACCATGTCCTGCCCGGGGTGCTCGAACAAGGCCGACGAGTAGTTCATGGTCTTGTCCAGCCACAGGCGGTAGAAGGCATTGCCCAGGTCGTAGTGGGCGTGGATGTTCTTCTTGCTGTTGGTTTTGGTGTTGCGGTGGAGCAAGTGGCGCAGGCGGTAGGCCAGGCGGCCAAGCCAGGTGCCATAGATGACGTCTTCGATCTCGTTGCGGTTGCGCAGGAACAGGCGCAAGAGATCGGCCAGCTGCGGCGTGCTCCAGTCGCCTGCGATGTAACCCTCGGCAAACCCGATGTCGCCCGACTTGAGCGCGGCGCCACACACCTTCCAGTTGTGCAGGCGCAGCGTGGCGCTGATGCCGCCGCCTTGGCCGAACTGCTGGAAGCTGCCGTCGGGCAATTGCACCGTGAGTTGGCCGTGGCGCAGGCGCTGCAGCAGACGCAAGGTGGCACGGGCGGCGGCGGGCGCGCCGACGGGCAGCGCAAACGGGGCGGTGGTGCTGTTGGGCATGGGCATGGCGGGAGGAGAAGGCAACGAGGATCAACCGGCACCGTGGCCTGGCGTGACCAAGGCCTGCGGTGGTTCGGGTTTGCGGAAAAACGGCGCGCGCTTGAGCGCCCACAGGCGCAGCGCCTGCCAGTGGATGCGGGCCACCACGCCCAGCGTCATGGCGGGGTGGCGCCACAGCGCGCGGCGGGTGGTGTGTGCGTCCAACGGCAGCAGCTCGCCGCTCACGCTGGTCTGGATCAGCGGGCCCAGGCTGGCCTGTGGCTGGTCGTTGTGGTCGATGCGCACCACCGTGTGCTCGCGGCCCTCGCGGTTGCAGCGCATGAACACAAAGCGGTATTCGCCCTGCACGCTGCAAAACGGCGACACGTGGAACACCTTGTCGGCGGTGACCGGCACGCCATACCGGGGTGCGTCCAGCAGGTAGCAGTGGCGTTCGCCAAAGGTATTGTTGACCTCGGCCAGCACGGCGCGCAGGCTGCCGTCGGCCCGGTGGGCGTACCAAAAGCTCACCGGCTTGAACGTGTGGCCGAACACACGCGGGTAGGTGTGCAGCCATACCTCGCCATCGGCGTCATCGATGCCGTGGGCGCGCAGCGTCGCGTCAAACCAAGCGAGGCAATCCGTTCCGCCATCGCCATGGTCGCGGTCATGAAAAGCCAGGGCGGCCCGGCGATTGCGCGCCAGCGCCCCGCTGCCGTTGGCCTGTAGGCTGCGCAGCGGCAGCATGAGGAAGTAGGTGGGGTAGGCGAAGGCGTTGCGGCGCGGGCGCAAGCGGGTGTGGCGCACCTGGCCGAAACCGATCAGCGCTTGGCTCACCGACGCACCCCGTTGGGGTTGTGGGTGGAGGCCATGGCACGCAGAATGCCCGCCGCCGCCTGCAAGCCGGCCTTGACGCCGTCTTCGTGGAAGCCGTAGCCACACCAAGCGCCTGCGAAATGGGTGTGCTGCACGCCTTGCAGTTCGGCGATGCGCTGCTGGGCTTGCATCGCCGCGAGGTCGAACACCGGGTGGGCGTATTCGTATTCACCCAGCACCTGCTTGGGGTCGATGTCGCGCAAGGGGTTGAGTGACACCACCACCGGTTGTTCAAACGGCAATGGCTGCAGCTTGTTGAGCAGGTAGTGCAAGCAAACGCGGGGGTGTTCGTCGCGTTGGCGGGCGGCGCGCTCGTAGTTCCAGGCGGCCCAGGCTTTGCGGCGTGTGGGCAGCACCGACGCGTCGGTGTGCAACACGGCGCGGTTGGGTTGGTAGCGGATGGCGCCCAGCAAGGCGCGCTCGTTGCGGGTGGCGCCCTCGCCGAGCAAAGCCAGCGCCTGGTCGCTGTGGCAAGCCAACACCAGGTGGTCAAAGCGCTCGGCCCGGCCGTCGGTGACCACGCGCACACCCTCGGCGTCGCGCTGCAAGGCGCGCACGGGGGTGTTCAGGCGGGCATCCGGCAGGCCGGAGATGATCTTCTTGACGTACTCCCGCGAGCCGCCACGCACCGTGAACCACTGCGGCCGGCCGCTGACTTGCAGCAGGCCGTGGTTGTGGCAGAAGCGCACCATGGTGGCCACCGGGAATTGCAGCATCTGCTCGGCCGGGCAGCTCCAGATGCAGGCCATCATGGGCAAGAAGTAGTCGTGACAGAAAGCGTCGCTGAAACGCTCGCGCTTCAGGAAGTCGGCCAGCGGCATCCACAAGCGGCCATCGGGGGCCTGGTCCTGCTGGCTGACCGCCAGGCGGGTGCACAGGCGGTTGAAGCGCAGGATGTCGGCCAACATGCGCAAAAACGCCGGCTTGAGCAGGTTGCCGCGTTGCGCAAACACCGTGTCGAGGCTGCTACCGCTCCACTCCAGCGGGGGCTGATCGCCCGAACTCGGCGCCTGCACCGAAAACGACATGTCGGACAAAGCGGTGTCCACACCCAACTCGGCAAACAGGTTCAGCAAGTTGGGGTAGGTGCGCTCGTTGAGCACCAGGAAGCCGGTGTCCACACCGTGGGTCACAGGCCCGTGAGCGGTCGGCAGGGTGATGTCCACCGTGTGCGCGTGGCCGCCGAAGGTGGCCCCGGCCTCAAACAGCGTGACCGCCGCGTGGCCCCGCAAGGTGTGCGCAGCCGCGAGGCCGGCGATGCCGGCACCCACCACCGCAACGCGGGGCTGTTTGCCGATGGGCTGTGGGGCGGGGTGGCGGGGGTCTGCGTACATGCTCAGACCCCCTGGCCAAAAGAGAGAAGTACCGCGCAGCGCCCCGAAACGAAGGAGGGAGGGATGGAGGAGGAGGAGAAGCGCCTCGGGATTGCGCCACCGTGGTGGCGACTGCGCGGTACAAAAACCGTTTCGTTGCGGTTGAGCCCGTTCGCGCCCCAGAAGTTCCTGCGATGTGTGCCCATGTGCCGCTCCAATGTGACCAACCGCCTCAAAATGAACCATTGAGGCAAAAAATTACTGACTGGTCACATTCTGACCTTTTGGTCACTTTGCTGTCGACAACATTCGCTCAATATCCCTGACAAACAAAGGGTTATGTGGCTCCACCGCGCTGGTGTAGGCCTTGACTTGCACGCCGTCGCGCGCCACCAGGTACTTGTGAAAATTCCAGCGCGGCCACTCGCCGGTGCGCTGCGCCAGTTCGCGGTACAGGGGATGCGCCGAACGCCCCACCACCGTGGTCTTGACGAACATGGGGAACTGCACGCCAAAGGTGTTTTCGCAAAAGTCGGCGATACTGGCATTGGCGCCGGGCTCTTGCTGACCAAAATCGTTGCTCGGAAAACCCAACACCACCAGGCCCCGCGCACGGTACCGGCGGTACAACGCCTCCAGGCCTTCGTACTGGCCGGTGAAGCCACAGAAGCTCGCGGTGTTGACCACCAGCACCACCTGCCCGGCGTACTGGCAGAGGTTTTGGGGCTTCTCGTCCTGCAAACGGGGCACGGTGTGCTGCCACAAAGGCGGGCAAACGCCGGCACCTTGTGCCGGTGGCGCGTTTTGCGCCTGCGCCTGCGCCTGGGCGACCCCGCCCAACAAGCCAGCCAACAGCAGCCAGGCCCGCACGGTCCGACTTCGGCGCATGGAAACAGGGGGACAAACAGTGGACATGGCGTTCTCCCACAACAAAAGGCCGATGGTGGCAGCACACATCGGCACGCGTGCAAGGCCTTCCGGCAGCACCGGGTTATTGAAGGGTTTTTGGGGTGCAGCCACTAAAATCGCAGGTTGTCCGGTGCTCGCACCGATGTGAGGTCTTCATGCTGTACCCCGAACTCTTCAAGCAACTCGAATCCGTCCGCTGGGACATGGACAAAGACATTCCCTGGGACCAATTCGACGCCAGTCAACTGAGCGACGAGCAGGCACAGACCATCAAGATGAACGCCATCACCGAGTGGGCGGCGCTGCCGGCCACCGAGATGTTTCTGCGCGACAACCGCGACGACTCCGATTTCTCGGCCTTCATGTCGATCTGGTTTTTCGAAGAGCAAAAACACTCGCTGGTGCTGATGGAGTACCTGCGCCGCTTCCGCCCGGAGCTGGTACCGACCGAAGAAGAGCTGCACGAAATCCGTTTCGACTTCGACCCCGCGCCCGCGCTGGAAACGCTGATGCTGCACTTCTGCGGCGAAATCCGCCTGAACCACTGGTACCGCCGTGCGGCCGAGTGGCACACCGAGCCGGTGATCAAGCAGATCTACACCACGCTGAGCCAGGACGAAGCCCGCCACGGCGGCGCCTACCTGCGCTACATGAAACGGGCCATTGGCAAATTCGGCAACGAGGCACGGGCCGCGTTTGCCAAGGTGGGCGTGCTCATGGCCAGCGCACGGCGCACCGCGCAAGCCCTGCACCCGACCAACCTGCATGTGAACAAAAACCTGTTCCCGCGCGACACCATCCAGAGCCGGTTGCCCAACCCGGAGTGGCTGGAACACTGGCTGGACAAGCAGATTGCCTTCGACGCCGCGTGGGAAACCAAGGTGGTGGACCGCATCCTGCACAACATGAGCCTGCTGATGGACCGCAGCTTCAAAAGCGTGCAGGAGCTCAACCGCTTCCGCAAGGAAATCAGCGCGCCCTTGGCTGGCGGATCGCCCGCCGCCTGAACACAACTCAGTGCGCGCGCTGGCGTTCCAGCACGCGCGCGCCCCAAGCCGTCAACAAACCCAAAACGGCGCCGGCCACGGTGCCCGTGAACCACGCGGCCTGCACCACCGACATGTCGTTGGCGCCGTCCCACACCACCGGCCGGCTCCAGGCCTGCTCCAGCGCCAGCTTGCCCAGCAAAAGCCCCCCCAGCAGCAAACCCCAGCGCCGCGCCTGCGCCACGTGCAGGCGCTGCAGGTACAGGTGCACCGCCACCACCGCCAGCGCCGCGTGCATCAGGCCGGCCAAACCGGTGACGTGGCCCACCTGAGGCCACCAGGCCACGGCCAGGTAGGTGATGGGCCACGCCAGAAACCAGGCCACGGCACAGGCCCGGTCGGGCCGCACCACCCATGAGAACGCTGTCAACAGCCCGAGGGCCATCTGGTTGGCAATGAGGTGGGGCGTGTTCACATGCACCCAGGCGGTGGACCAGATGGTCCACAGGCGCTGGTCCCAGTCTTCCACCCGCCAGACCAGGCCCGACACCAGCTCCGGCCCCCACCAGCCCAGCATGCTGGCCACGCCGTGCAAGCCACACAGCACCAGCCAGTCGCGGCCCGGCGTCATGGGCCGGCCAGCACGTGTTGCCACAAGGCACGGACAGCGGTCGATTCCACCGCGACGTCGGAAGGGTCCACCTGGGTGGGCGCTTCGTCCAGCCGGGCACGGTGTTGCATCTGCCGCAACACCCGATACGCAGCCGCAGCGGTCTCGCCCATGCGAGCCGGCAAGAGGCCGGCCTCTTCGGCCATCAGCAACAAGGCGATGTTGCCCCGGTTGGCCCGCAAGGCCGGGTGTGCCGCGGCATGGGCCAGCACCAGAAACTGCACCACAAACTCGACATCGACCATGCCACCCGGGCTGTGTTTGACGTCGAACATCTCACCGCGCACCGGGTGGGCGGCACGCACCTTCTCGCGCATCGCACGTATCTCGTCGGCCAAAGCAGCCACGTCGCGCGGCGCGGTGATGACCGCTTCGCGCACCGCATCGAAACGCGCCGCCAGCTCATTCACACCACCGATGCGCGCCGCCGCCGGGCCGCCCCAAGGCGGGGCAGCCTCCCCGGGGGGCAGCGAACCAAGCGCAGCGGGGAGCGTGGGGGCGACCACACATCTTGCTCGGGTGATGGCCTGGTGCTCCCAGGTCCAGGCGGTGTTGCTGCCGCGCTGCTGCTGGTAGTCGGCGTAGGCCTCAAAGCTGGTGACCAACAAACCCGAATTGCCGTTGGGGCGCAGCGCGGTGTCGATCTCGTACAAATCGCCCTCGCCGGTCTTGACGGTGAGCCAGTTGATGAGTTTGCGCACAAAGGTGGCGTACACCTCAGGCGCGCGCTCGTGTTCGTCGTCGTAGACAAACACAATGTCCAGATCGCTGCCGTAGCCCAACTCTTTGCCACCCAGTTTGCCGTAGGCAATGATGGCGAACTGCGGTGCGTCGCGGTGGCGGTTTTTCAGCCGCGCCCAGCACCAGCGCACCGTGGTGCGCAACACGGCGTCGGCTAGGGCGCTCAGGTCGTCGGCCACGTCTTCCACCGTGAGCACACCTTCCACGTCGCGCGCCAGGGTCCGAAAGACTTCGGCATGACAGGCGCGGCGCAGCAGGTTGAGCAAGGCCTCCTCGTCGTCTTCGCCTGTGCTGCGCAAGGCGTCCAGCCGCGCATCGAGTTCGGCCTCGAACTGGGCGCCGTCGAAACGGTCGCTCAGCAGTTGCCGGCTGGCCAACTCGTCGATCACGCCGGGGTGTTTTTGCAGGTAACGCGCCGGCCATTTGGCCGCGCCCAGCAGGCGCAACAGGCGCTCGTGCACAGAAGGGCGCTCCTGCAGCAAGGCCAGGTAACTCTCGCGGCGCAGCAGGGCTTCGAGCCAGTCCACCAGTCGCAAGGCGGCTTCTTCGGTCACGCGGCCCTCTTCCACCCACGCGCCGGTGCGCTGCACCAGGCGCACCAGACGCTGCCGCGTGTCTTCGCGCAGCGCGGCCACGCGCGGGTGTTCGCACCACTGGGCCACCCGTTCGGCCAGCTTGGGCGGCAGCTGGGGCAGCACCGCCTGCAGCTCCCCCGCCTCGGCCCGCGCAGCACCACAGCCTTTGCCGTTGCAGCTTTTGGTGGGGCCGCCCAACAGGGTGTCGAACTCCTGCGCCACCGCCTCGCGGTGCGCATCGAGCTGGTGCAAGAAGGCACAGGTGTTGGGAAAACCCAGCGTCTGTGCCAGCCAGGCGAGATCGTCGTCGCGCTCGGGCATCAGGTGGGTCTGCTGGTCGTCCAGGTACTGGATGCGGTGCTCGACCCGGCGCAGGAACACATAGGCCTCGGTCAGCGCCTGCGCCGTTTCGGCCGGCATGAGGCTGGCCCGTTGCAGGCGGGCGATGGCGTCCAGTGTGGGCCGGGTGCGCAGTTCGGGAAACTGGCCGCCACGCACCACTTGCAGCAACTGCACCGTGAATTCGATTTCGCGGATGCCACCGCGCGAGAGCTTGACGTCGTTGGCGCGGCCCGGGTTGCCAGCCGCGCGTTTGGCCGCGTGGTCGCGGATCTGCCGGTGCAGGGTGCGCAGGGACTCGAACACGCTGTAGTCGAGGTAGCGCCTGAACACAAACGGCAGCACCACACCACGCAAGGCGCTGGCCGAGCCGTCGCGCACGGCCGCCAGAGGCGCCACCACGCGGCTCTTGAGCCAGGCGAATCGCTCCCACTCACGGCCTTGCACCAGGAAATATTCCTCCAACGCACCCAACGACACCGCCGGCGGCCCAGAGTTGCCGTTGGGTCGCAAAGCCAGATCGACCCGGAACACGTTGCCATGCTCCGTCGTATCGCCCACCAGTTGGTAAATGCGTTTGACGGCTTTGCCAAAGTACTCGTGGTTGCTGATGCGGTTGCGCCCCTGTGCGTTACCGGCGGTTTCGCCGTCGTGGTCGTACACGTAGATGAGGTCGATGTCGCTGGACACGTTGAGCTCGCGCGCGCCGAACTTGCCCATGCCGATGACCCACAACTGGGCACGCGCAGCGGCCGTGGCCGGCGGCGCCTGGTGCATGGGCGCGCCGTAGAGGCCGTCCAGTTCAGACTCGGCCTGGGCGCAGGCGCGGTCCAGCGCAATCTCGGCGAGGTCGGTCACCGCGCGGGTGACCACCGCCAGGTCGACCGCCTCCTCGCAGTCCAGCACCACCAGCCGCTCCATCACCAGCTGGCGCAGCACACGCAAGGCAGCGCCCAGTTCCAGCCCCCGGCCCAGCAAGCGCTCCAGCGTGGCCAGCTGAGCCTCCCGGGTGGGGGCACCCGCATCCAGCAAATGCGCTTCGGCCGCATAGCGCCTGCGCAAGCGCTGCACAAAACGCGAATGATCGGCACGCGCGGGCGTGGTGAAAGCGGCGTGGGCGCCGCCGGCGTGATCTCCGACCGTCATAATTTGAATTGGTGATGAAACATGACTCGACCCCTCCTCCCCCCCGCACGCTGAAGGCCTTGAGCTGGACCGCGCGCGCCCTGTGGTGGGTGGTGCTGGCGGGCTGGGGCCTGTTTGCGCTGAGCTGGGGAGCCCTGCACGGCTGGATTGTGCCGCGAATCGGGGAATGGCGCCCTCAGCTGGAAGCCGCAGCCACACAGGCCTTGGGGACGCCGGTGCGCGTGGGCGACATCCGCGCCACCGCCAGCGGCGCCATCCCCGCCATCGAACTGGTGGACGTGCGGCTGTTCGACCGCGAGGGCCGCGAAGCCCTGCACCTGCCACGGGTGCAAACGGCGCTGTCCGTGCGCTCGCTGTGGCGCCTGGGTTTTGAGCAGTTGGTGATCGACAGCCCCAGCCTGGACGTGCGCCGCACCCGCGACGGCCAATGGCGCGTGGCTGGCCTGGACATCGCCAGCGCCGACCCCCAGGACCGCAACGCCCTGGGCGACTGGTTTTTTTCGCAAACCGAGTTCGTGCTCCGGCGTGGCCAGATCCGCTGGCAGGACGAACGCCTGGACCTGCCCCCCTTGGACCTGACCGACGTGGACTTGGTGGTGCGCAACCCGGGCCGGCGCCACCAGATGCGCGTGGACGCCACGCCCCCCGCGGCCTGGGGCGAGCGCTTCAGCCTGCGTGGCGACTTCAGCCAACCCTTCTCACTGACCCAGAGCCGCCACTGGGAGCATTGGAGCGGCACCCTTTACGCCGACTTCGAGCGGGTGGACCTGCAACGGCTGCGCGACCATGTGGTGCTGACCGAAGCGCCGCTGCTGCAAGTGCACCAGGGCACAGGCGCCCTGCGGCTGTGGGCCGATCTCCAGCGCGGCCGCTTGAGCGCGTTGACAGCCGACACCGCGCTCACCGGCGTGCGCCTGCAACTGGGCCCCCGGCTGCCCGCATTGGACCTGCCTGCCTTGGGCGGACGGGTGAGCGCCAGTTGGCAGCCCCAACAATGGGAAGTGGGCACGCGCGACCTGCAACTCATGACCCCGGCCGGCACCCCCTGGCCCGTGGGCAACGTGCGGCTGACCCATGCGCAGCCCAGCCGCGGCCGCCCGCCCGAAAGCGAATTCAACGCCGAACGCCTGGAGTTGGCCGCCATCCACCAGGTGGCACAACACCTGCCGCTGCCCCAAGCCTGGCGCAAGGAACTGGCACAGGCCCAGCCGCAGGGGCTCCTGAGCCCACTGCGCCTGCGCTGGCAAGGGCCGCTGCACAGCGACGCCGTGCCCACCGAATGGCGGGCACAAGGTCGGGTCACGGGGCTGTCGGTGGCGCCCGGCCCGCTGGCTTTCGATGCGTCCACCGAACTGGCCCGCCCCGGCGTCACAGGCGGCGAACTGGATTTCGACATCGGCCCCAAGCAGGGGCAACTGAAGGTGGCCCTCGAACAGGGCGCCCTGACCTGGCCCGGCCTGTTCGATCAGCCCAGAGTGGACCTGGCCCAACTGCAAGGCGAATTGAACTGGCGCCTCGACGGCGATCAGCTCGACCTGCGCATTCCCCAGCTGACCTTTGCGAACGCCGACGCCGCCGGCGAGATGGACCTGCACTGGCACACCGGGCGCGGCACGGCGCGTCAGCCACGGCTGCCCGGGGTGCTGGACCTGAACGCCCAGTTGAGCCGTGCCAACGGCGCGCAGGTGCACCGCTACCTGCCGCGCGGCATTTCGGCCGACGCGCGACGGTACGTGCGCGAGGCCATCCAACGCGGCGAGGCCCACGATGTGCGCTTTCGGGTCAAAGGGCCGCTGGACCGTTTTCCGTTTGCGCGTGCCAGCGAGGGCGAATTCCGCGTCAGCGCCCAACTCACCGGGGTCGATTTCGACTACGTTCCCCCGTTCGTGAGCGGGACACGCGCCCCCATCTGGCCCGGCCTGCGCGGCCTGCAAGGCCGCTTCCAGATGGAGGGCCACCGGCTGCGCCTGAGTGAGGTCAAAGGTGGCTTTGCACAGCTGCCTGGCCTGCGCCTGAACAGCGCACAGGCCGAGCTGGACGACTACACCCACCTGGGCACCGTCAGTGTGAACGGTCAGGTGGCTGGCGCGGCGGCCGACATGCTGGCCTACGTCAACCAATCGCCGGTGTCCGATGTCATGGGGCAGGCGCTGGCGCAAGCGCGCTTTGGGGGTCAGGCAGACCTGGCGCTCCAACTCGCGCTGCCCCTGAACGCCATCACCACCAGCCAGGTCTCGGGCACGCTCAACCTGCCCGGCAACGACCTGTTGTTCGCACCCGGCACCCCCCTGCTGGCACGCACCGTGGGCCGGTTGCAGTTCAGCGAAAAAGGCTTCAGCGTGCCGCAGGCGGTGGCACGCGTGTACGGCGGCGAGCTGCGTTTTGACGGCGGCATGCGCCCCGGCCCGCAAGGGCGTTCCGACATCAGCTTCCAGGGGCAAGGTGTGGCCAGCGCCGATGGCCTGCGCCAGGCGCACGAACTGGCCGACCTCGCACCGGTGCTCGCCTCGGCCAGCGGCGCCGCGCCCTACCAGGTGCAACTCGCGTTCCGCCAGGGCCGGCCCGACCTCAGCCTGAGCAGCAACCTGCAGGGCCTGGCCCTGGCCTTGCCCGCGCCACTGGACAAACCGGCCACCACCACGCTGCCCTTGCGTGTCACCAGCGCACCCATCGACGCCCCGGGCGGCGCCGCGCAAGACCGTGTGGCGCTGGAGCTGGGCGGCAGCATCACCCCCCTGCTGGCGCTGCGCGTGGAGCGCGACCTGACGGCCCCGGCCAGCCGCGTGCTGCGTGGCGCCATCCAGGTGGGCGCCACAGGCCCGGTGCCCTTGCCCACCAGCGGGGTGGTGGCACACGTGAACCTGCCGTCGCTGGATGTGGACGCGTGGGACCGCTGGCTGGAGCGCTCGGCACCCGCCGGCGCGACCAGCACCACCGCTTGGACCACCGACCAGACCCATTGGCCCAACCAGATCGTCTTGTCGGTGGACCGCCTCACCGTGGCCCAACGCAGCTTGCACACCCTGCGTGCGCAAGCCCGGCGCGAAGGCAACCTGTGGCGCACCCAGGTGGCCGCCGACGAGGTGACCGGACGCATCGACTACCGCGCCGGGCAGGGCCAGGCCGGGGGTCAGGTGTTCGCGCGGCTGTCACACCTCAAACTCGAACGCGGCACGGCCCAAAACGTCGATGAGCTGTTGCGTCAACAGCCCCAGAGCGTGCCCGCGCTGGACGTGGTGGTGGAGCGGCTGGAGCTGGGTTCGCGCGAACTGGGTCGGCTGGCGCTGGATGCGGTCAACCGCAACACCGAGGGTGGCAACGAATGGCGGCTCAACCGCATCGAGCTGGCCGTGCCAGAAGCCCGGCTCACAGGCAGCGGCAACTGGGCCACGGTGGGCGGCACGGATGCTGCGACGGCAACGGGCGCGCAGCGGCGCACCGTGCTCAACTTCAAGCTCGATGTCAACGATGCCGGCGAGCTGTTGCAACGCTTTGGCATGTCGGGTGTGGTGCGCGGCGGCAAAGGCCAGCTCGATGGCACCCTGGGCTGGCTGGGCTCCCCCTTGACGCTGGACCACCCCAGCCTGACCGGTCAGATGAAACTGGACATCGAGCGCGGCCAGTTCCTCAAGGCCGAGCCGGGTTTGGCCAAGCTGCTGGGCGTGCTCAGCCTGCAGGCGCTGCCGCGCCGGCTGCTGCTGGACTTCAAGGACGTGTTCAGCGAGGGTTTTGCCTTCGACTTCGTGCGCGGCGACGCCCGCATCGACCAGGGCGTGGCCACCACCAACAACCTGCAGATGAAAGGCATCAACGCCGCCGTGTTGCTGGAAGGGCAGGCCGACATCGCGCGCGAAACGCAGGACATCCACGCGGTGGTGGTGCCCGAGCTCAACGCCGGCACCGCATCGCTGCTGGCCACTGCCATCAACCCGGCGGTGGGACTGGGCAGTTTTCTGGCGCAGTTCCTGCTTCGCCAGCCGCTGCAGGAAGCGGCCACACAGGAGTTCCAGATCACCGGCCGCTGGGACGACCCGCAGGTGGAGCGGCTGCAACGCAAGCCACCCGCCGGACCGCCGCTTCCGTCACAATAAAACGCCCACCACGCCAGACACCACGCCATGAAAGCCGCCGCCCTTCAAATGGTCTCGGGCATCAGCCTGGACCACAACCTCGCACAGGCACACGCCCTGCTCGACCAGGCCGCCCAAGCAGGTGCCGAGCTGGCCGTGTTGCCCGAATACTTCTGTTTCATGGGCCACAGCGACCGCGACAAACTGGTGCTGGCCGAAACACCTGGCCTGGGCACGGTGCAGGCCTTTTTGCAGGACACCGCGCGTGAACTGAACCTGTGGATCGTGGGCGGCACCCTGCCCATGGCCACCGACGACCCCCAACACGCCACCAACAGCTCGCTGGCCTTCAGCCCCAAGGGCCAGTGTGTGGCGCGCTACGACAAGATCCACTTGTTCCGCTACGACAACGGGCGCGAACGCTACGACGAAGCGGCCGTGCTGCAGGCGGGCGACACCCCCACCACCTTTGATCTGGCCGACCGCAGCGGCCAACACTGGCGTGTGGGCATGAGCGTCTGCTATGACCTGCGCTTCCCCGAGCTGTACCGCCAGCTGCAAGCCGACGTCCTGCTGGTGCCCTCCGCCTTCACCCACACCACCGGCCAGGCGCACTGGGAGCTGCTGCTGCGCGCCCGCGCCATCGAGAACCAGGCCTACGTGATCGCCAGTGCCCAGGGAGGCCAGCATGAGAACGGCCGCCGCACCTGGGGACAGACCATGGTGATCGACCCTTGGGGCCAGGTGCTGGGCCAACACGCCGAAGGGCCGGGCGTGGTGGTGTGTGAGCTCGACTTTGAGCGCCTGCAGCAGGTGCGCCGGCAACTGCCCGCCCTGGAACACCGCAAGCTTTGAAACCCGGCCTGGACCCGCGTCAGCCACCGCCCGACCCGCGCCCTGGGCAGGCCCGGCGCTGGCGCCTGTGGGCCTTGTTGTGCCTGCTGGTGGCGCTGATGCTGGGCGCGCTCGTGTTCCTGGCGCGCGAATACGAGGAAGCACGCAGCCTGGAGGCGCTGGAGCAGGACGCCGCCACCCTGGGCAGCGACATCCGCACCAGCCTGATCCGCAACCTGCAGACATTGCAGTCGCTGCACGCGTCCCGCCCCACCGCCGCCGCGTGGGAGCCCATGGCCGCCGAGCTGCTGACCCAACACCGCGAACTGGTGCGCCTGGAGTGGCGCAGCAACGACCTGCGCCTGCTGGCCGCGCGCGACAGCGGTTTTCATCCCACGCTGTTTGACATCGCGCCGCGCGAGCAGTCCCTGGCCGATGTGCGGCAGGCCTGCACAGCCGCCGCGCGCAACAACACACCCTCGTACTCGCAAAGCTACTTCTGGCCCATTCCGCAGGGCCTGGGGCTGGAACTGATGGAGTTGTGTGTGCCGCTGTTCGTGGCGGCGCGGGCCGATGGCTACTTTGTGGCCACCTACGCGCTGCAAGGCATGTTGAGCGAGTTCACGAGCAAAGACACCTTGCGCGGCAAGGCGGTGGCACTGACCGAGGTGGACGGCACGCGCCTGAGCCTGTACGGCAGCGTGGCCGGACGCCGACGCACCATGCACGCCAACCACCTGCTCGACCTCCCAGGCGTGACCATGCTGGTGCGCCTGGAAAGCGCGCGCGATGTGCCGCGTCTGTTCCCCAACGTGCTCACGGCCATGGTCAGCGCCTTGTCCATGGCGCTGCTGGCGGTGCTGCTGCTGCTGGCGCGCGACATGCGCCGCCGCATGCGCGCAGAAGGCGAACTTGCCGAGGCGCTTGCGTTCCGCAACGCGATGGAAAACTCCCTGGTCACCGGCCTGCGCGCACGCGACATGGACGGGCGCATCACCTACGTCAACCCGGCTTTTTGCCAGATGGTGGGTTTGAGCGCCGAACAACTGCTGGGCACCGGTGCACCGGCCCCCTACTGGCCCCCTGAACTGGTGGACGAATACCGCCAGCGGCAGGCGGTGCGCCTGGCCGGGATGACCTTCCCGCGCGAGGGTTTTGAATCGGTGTTCATGCGCCCCGACGGCAGCCGCTTCCCGGTGCTCATCATCGAGGCCCCCCTGGTCAACGCTTTCAGCCAGCAAACCGGCTGGATGAGTGCGGTGCTGGATTTGAGCGAACAGCGCCGGGTGGAGGAGCTCTCGCGCGCCAGCCAGGAGCGGCTGCAGGCCACGGCCCGCCTGGCCATGGTGGGCGAAATGGCATCGCTGCTGAGCCACGAACTCAACCAGCCACTGGCCGCCATGTCGAGCTACGCCACGGGGGCGCTCAACCTCATGTCGGCCGAACCCACGCAGCCGCCCGATCCCCAGCTCTCGGACGACCTGCGCCAGGCGATGCAGCGCATCGTCGAACAGGCCGAACGCGCCGGCCGGGTGGTCAAAAGTGTGGCCGATCTGGTGCGCCGACGCGAACAGGTGCGCGAGCCGGTGGCGCCCCAGGCGCTGCTCGACGCCATCCTGCCACTGGCCCAGCTGCAGGCGCGCAAAACCGGCATCCGCATCAGCGAGCAGGTGGAGCCCGACTGCCCGCCGGTGTTGTGTGACCGCACCATGGTCGAGCAGGTGCTGCTCAACCTCGTGCGCAACGGCATGCAGGCCATGCCTGCCGGCAACCCGCCCACTGGCAGCGGCCTGCGCACCCTCACCCTGAGCGTGTCAGTGGTGCGCGCTTCGCTGGCCACCGCATCGGGCAAACGCTGGGTCGAGTTCAGGGTCACCGACCACGGCGAAGGCCTGTCCAGCGAGGTCGCCGCCCGCCTTTTCACCCCGTTTTTCACCACCAAGCCCGAAGGCATGGGCCTGGGCCTGAGCCTGTGCCGCACCGTGATCGAACAACACGGCGGTGCGCTGGACCACAGCCCGGCCGAACCCCGTGGCACGGTGTTCCGCTTCACGCTGCCCATCGCCACCGGCGCGGCCATGTCAGACGGTGAAGGCCGCCGTATGATCGCAACCCCATGAGCCCACCCTTGCGCGCCCGAGTCTTCATCGTCGATGACGATGCCAGCGTGCGCGACGCGCTGGCCTGGCTGCTGCGCACCCGCCGCCTGCTCAGCGAGTGCTACGCCAGCGCCGACGCCTTCTGGGCCGAAACGCAGGGCTGGCACACCGAACCCACCGACCCCGTGTGCCTGCTGCTCGACGTTCGCATGCCCGGCATGAGCGGCCTGACGCTGTTCGAGCAACTGCTGACCCAGCCCTGGCGCAGCACCCTGCCCGTGATTTTTCTCTCCGGCCACGCCGACGTGCCCACGGCGGTGGACGCGGTCAAGCGCGGCGCCTTCGATTTTTGCGAGAAGCCCTTTTCCGACAACGCCCTGGTGGACCGCATCGAGCAGGCGCTGCAAGTCTCGGCCGACGCGATCGCCGTGCGCCAGGTGCGGCGTGACCACCAGGCCCGCCTGACCAGCCTGACCGAGCGCGAGCGCGACGTGATGCAACGTGTGGTGGCCGGCCTGCCCAACAAGCTGGTGGCCGATCAGCTGGGCATCAGCGTGCGCACGGTGGAGGTGCACCGCTCACGCGTGTTCGACAAGATGGGCGTGAAATCGGCCGTCGAGTTGGCCAACATGCTGCGCGATGTGGAGAACTGACCTCAGCGCTTGGGCTCGTCCTCGTCTTCGGGCGGCAGCTCGCCATTCCTGCGGCCCGAGAACATGGTCCACCAGACGATGAACACAAAAATCAGCAAAGCCCCCAAGGCTTCGAGCAACAACAAGGTCATGACAGCGGGGCGTGCCTGGGCACAGATTCGGTGGGCGATGGTGGCGATTGTAGGAACGCTGGGCGCCTGCGCCACGCGCCTGCCACCAGAAGCCCCACGAGCGCCCAGCCCACCCATGGCCCCAGCGCCCGCGCCCAGCGCGCCGTTCGACGACGGCCCCTTGCCCGGCACCATCACCCGCGCCAAAAGCCAGTGGGTGCCGGTGCGCTGGAGCGAGCTGCCGGGCTGGGGAAGCGACGCCCTGCACGAAGCCTGGAACGCCTGGCTGCGCAGCTGCGAACGCCCCGCACCCACGGTGGGCGCGCTGTGTGCCGATGTGCGGCGCCTGTCGATTGCCACCCCCGAGGAACAGCGCGCTTTCATGGAAAGCCGGCTGCAGCCCTACCGCATCAGTGCCAGCGACGGCAACGCCAGCGGCCTGCTGACCGGCTACTACGAACCCACGCTCAAGGCCAGCCGCACGCCCAGCGCCGAATACGCGTGGCCACTGCACAAGCTGCCGGCCGGCGTGCGCAACGGCCAAGCCTGGTTCAGCCGCCAGGAGATGGACACCCAGCCCCAGGCCCAGGCCGCCCTGCGTGGGCAGGAAATCGCCTGGCTGGCCGACCCCATCGACATGATGTTGCTGCACATCCAGGGTTCGGGGCGGCTGCTGATCCAGCAGGACGGACGCACCGAGCGCACCGTGCGTGTGGCCTTTGCAGGCACCAACGGCCAGCCCTACCGCAGCATCAACACCTGGCTGCAACAGCAGGGTGCGCCCATCACACCCTGGCCCGACGCCACCAAGGCCTGGGTGCGTGCCAACCCGCAGCGCGTGAACGAGCTGCTGTGGAGCAACCCGCGCTATGTGTTCTTCCGTGAGGAAGCGCTGAGCGACCTCGATGCCCAGTTCGGCCCGCGTGGCGCACAAGGCGTGGCGCTCACCCCCGGGCGCTCCATCGCGGTGGACCCGGGTAGCGTGCCCTACGGCACGCCGGTCTGGATGAGCACGCAAGGGCCGGCAGCACGCTTCAACAAGCTGGTGCTGGCGCAAGACACCGGCAGCGCCATCGTGGGCGCGGTGCGCGCCGACTACTTCACCGGCTGGGGCGACGATGCGCTGGCGCAGGCGGCGGGTTTGAAACAGCCACTGCAGCTGTGGGCCTTGTGGCCGCGATAGGAGACACAAGATGCGCATCGGCGTGCTCACCGGCGGCGGCGACTGCCCCGGACTCAATGCGGTGATCCGGGCGGTCACCAAGTCGCTCATCCGGCAATGTGGGGCCGAAGTTGTCGGCATCGAAGACGGCTTTTCGGGTCTGATGGACGCCAACCCGCGCACCCGCGTGCTGGACTGGCGCAGCGTGAGCGGCATCGCGCACCGGGGCGGCACCATCCTGGGCACGAGCAACAAGGCCAACCCGCTGCGCAGCCCGGCCGACACCGAGCGCACGCTGGCCAACGCGCGGGCCCTGGCGCTGGAGGGGCTGGTGGTGATTGGCGGCGACGGCACCATGTCCATCGCGCACGGCCTGGCGGACCTGGGGCTGCGCAGCGTGGGTGTGCCCAAGACCATCGACAACGACATCGTGGGCTGCGAGCGCAGCTTCGGCTTCGACACCGCCGTGGCCACGGCCACCGATGGGCTCATGCGGATTGAGACCACGGCCATGAGCCACAGCCGGGTGATGATCGTGGAGACCATGGGTCGGCACGCCGGCTGGATCGCGCTCGAAGCCGGCCTGGCGGCGGCGGCCGACATCGTGCTGCTGCCCGAGATCGACTACACGGTCGAGGCCGTGGCCCGCGTCTGCCGGGAGCGCGAAGCCCACCAACGCTACACGGTGATCTGCATCGGTGAAGGCGCCAAGGCACGTGGAGCCGACCTGACGGTGCAGCACCGCGTGGAAGGCAGTTTTGACCCGGTGCGCCTGGGCGGGGTGGCCCATGTGTTGCGCGAGCAACTGCAACCCCTGCTCAAAAGCGAGGTGCGTGCCACCGTGCTGGGCCACGTGCAGCGCGGCGGCCAGCCCACCCCCTTTGACCGGGTGCTGGCCACGCGCTACGGCCACCACGCCGCGCAGCTGGTGGCCGCAGGCCGTTTTGGCGAGATGGTGACCTTGCAAGGTGGCGATCTGCGCAGCGTGCCCATGGCACGGGTGGCCAACCAGCAGCGCACCATCGCGCTGGACGATCCGCTGCTGGTCACGGCGCGGGAAATCGGGGTCTCGCTGGGCGAGCATTGACCTCCACGGAAATTCGCCTCAATCAAACCGCTTGACGCCGGTGACCATGGCGCGCACGAGGTTCACCCGCTCCATGCGGCCCATCATCACCGCCGCCGCCGCGTGCAGACCGGCCGCCAGCAGCAGGCCGTTGGCCAGCCACTCGTGCACTTCCTGCAGCCATTCTTCGCCCCAGAAAGCATCGGTGCCCTGCAGCCAACCGGTGACGCCCAGCGACAGCACCAGGGCCATCAAGGCCAGCATCATGAGTGCGCCCAGGGGGTTGTGGCCGAGGTGCTCGCCGGTTTGCCCCTGGCGCAAAGCCGCCAGGTGCCGCCGCACCCGGGTGGGCGTTGGAAAGAAGTCGGTGAAGCGCGCATGGCGCGTGCCCACAAACCCCCACAGGATGCGCGCCACCACCAGCCCGCTGGCGATGTAGCCCGCCCACTGGTGCGGTGCTTCACCCGCCTCCAGCACGAACTGGTTGAGCAGCACGCAGGCCACCAGGCTCCAGTGGAACAGGCGCACGAACGGGTCCCACACCGTCACGGCCCGGGGACGCTCCAGCGGCGTGGACATGCTCACTTCTGTTCAAGCACGGCGGCGGTGGCCGGGTCGAAGTAGATCTCGACCTTCTTGCCGGCTTTGTCGAAACCATAAATCTCGTAACACTGGCCCTTGCTGACCTTGAAGGTCTTGATCTGGTAGCCCTGCTGTTCCAGCTTGGCCTTGAAGTCACCTTCCTTCATCCACTGGGTCTGTGGCACGTTGCAAGCGGGGCCAGCCAAGGCGGCGGTGGAGGCCAAAGCGATGAAGGCGGAGGCGATCAGGGTACGTTGCATGAGAGGTCCTTTCGGTCAGTTGGCACGCCGGGTGGCTTGCTCAAAACCGATTGGACGAGGCGCGGCTTAAACGGGCCTGAAATGACGTTCAGGTCGATGGTTTCAGCTGTGCCATGGCCAGGCACAGGTCGGCCCAGGCCTTGCCCTTTTCGGCCGGGCTGCGCAGCAGGTAGGCGGGGTGGTAACTCACCACCACCGGCACCGGGCCTTGCGCGGTGGGCAGGCGGAACACCTGGCCACGCAGCTTGCCCAGGGGTTGACTGCGGGTCGCTTCGTCCACGCCGGCCAGCGCCAGCACGCTTTGCGCCGCAAAGCGCCCCACCGCCAGCACGATGCGTGGTTGCAGCAGCTCGATCTGGCGCTGCAGGAAAGGCGAACACTGCGCCACCTCCGCCGGTTCGGGGTTGCGGTTGTGCGGCGGGCGGCACTTGATGACGTTGGTGATGTAGACACGCTCGCCACGCGCCAGGCCCATGGCAAACAGCATCTTGTCGAGCAACTGGCCGGCCGCACCGACGAAGGGCTCGCCTTGGCGGTCTTCCTGTTCGCCCGGGGCTTCACCCACCACCAACCAGTCGGGGCGTTGGTGGTCGCCCACACCGGGCACCACGTTGCAGCGGCCTTGGCTCAAGGGGCAGGCGGTGCAGGCGCGCATGCTGTCTTGCAGCGCTGGCCAGTCCAGGTGCGACAGGCTGGAGGGCACCAAGGGCGCAGTGGGTTTGGGCGCCACGGGCGCCTGTGGGGGGCGAACCACTGGGGACGTGGGCGCTGCAACGGGTGCAGCAGCGGAGGGGCGCGGCGTGGGTGGCGCGATGGCGGGTACGGGGGCAGGCACGGGGGCGACGACGACCGATGCCTCAGGCTCGGGCCACCACAGGCGCACCCCCATCTCGGTCAGCATGGCACGCTGGCGTTCGTCGAGCTGGAGGCCTTGGGCCAGCACAGGCGGGGTCTCGCTCATGCGCTCACCTTGAGGTTGAGGCTCATCACGATGGCGTCTTCGCGCCGCGTGTTGTCCAGCGGGTAGTAGTCGCGGCGGCGGCCCACTTCGGCAAAGCCACGCTGCCGGTAGGCGGCCAACGCGGGGGCATTGCTGGGGCGCACCTCCAGCCACAACCACTGGGCCTGCTGGGTGCGCGCCCACAGCGCCAGGCCGTCAAGAAGCACGCGGCCCCAGCCCTGGCGCTGCAAGGCGGGCGCCACGGTGATGTTGAGCAGGTGCACCTCGTCCAGGATTTGCATGGCCACCAGGTAGCCGATCAACACACGCCCATCGGCCAGCGTGGGCAAGCCTACGTCGCCAGGCAGCGCTTCGCCCAGCAACACCTGGGTGTGATGGCCGGCGTTCATGGTGTCGCTGAAATGGCCCACGGTCCAGGGATGGCTGTAGGCGGTTTTTTCCACCTCCACCACCAAGGGCAAAACGTCGGCGCTCAGCGGCACCCAGTCGAAGCGGCGCGTCATGCGCCTCCCATGGCCTGGGCCAGCTTGATGGCCTCGCGCTCGGCCGTGGTCTGTGCCACCTTGTCGCGCACGTACAGGGGTTGGGCCTCAGCGGCGGTCACCGCCAGGCCACGGGCCAGTGCTTCGGGCGCCAGGCGCAACAAGGCCGTGGCGGTGGGCAGGGCCTGCACATGGGGCAAGGCCCGCAGCGCCGGGTCAAAACGTTCGCCGTACACCGCCGCCGCGTTGCCCGCCAGCACGGTGCCCGCCGTGGGCGGCACGGCCAGATGCAGGTCTTCGGGGCGGCACAGGCGCGGGGCATCGCACGCGGTCAGCACCTGCGCCTGCAGCCGGTAGGTGGCCACATAGACCTCGTCCATGCGGGCGTCGAGCACCGCAGCGATGGTGTGGGGCATGGCCTGCCCTGTGGCGGCCAGCGCGGCGCGGGCGGCTTCGGCCACGGCCCACAGGGTGTCCAGCGGCAACACGGGAACCCCCTCGGGGCGGGCGGCAAAGGCCAGGCCCTGGGCCACGGCGCACGCGGTGCGCACGCCAGTGAAGGCCCCCGGGCCGCGCCCGAACACGATGGCGTCCAGTTCGTCCAAGCGCCACCCCGCGTGGGCCAGCAAGGCCTGGATCTGGGGGATGAGTGTGGCCGAGGCTTGGGCCCCGCCAACACCGCTGTATTGGGCCAGTGGCGCGGCGTCAAGGCCGCCCGCGCCCACGGCCACCGACAAGCTGTCGGTGCTGGTGTCAAAAACAAGGAATCGGGAAACGCTGGCCATGGCCAATTGTGCTTCAGCCACGCGTGGCCCCGGCCAACGGCGTGGCCACCGCCCGCACGCCAAACACGATGCCCGCCGTGACCAGCAGCAGCCCCGCCAGCAGGTTCCAGTGCAGGGGCTCGCCCAGCAGCCACACGGCGCCCATGGCCGACAGCCCCGGTACCAGCGAGGTGATCATGGTGGAGCGCACCGGCCCGAAGTACCGCACCATCTGGGTGAAGGTGATACCGGAAATCACCACCGAGCCCACGCCCTGGAACAGGCCCTGGAACACCAACTCCTGCCAGGGCGCGTGCGCCAGGTGGCTGGTCACCACACCAGTGGCCGCCAACACCGCGTACGCCGGCACAAACGCCAGCAAAGCAAACACCGACACGGCCACCGTGGCCGGCACCGCCGCCAAGCCGTGGCGGCGCGCCACCACGGTGTAATTGGCCCAGCAGAACGCAGCGGCCATGAACATCAGGTCGCCCATCCACACCGTGCCGCCGCCAAAAGCCTGCAACAGGCTGGCACCACCCACCAGCAAGTCGCCACTGAGGATCAGCAACAGGCCAATGGCGCGCGTGGGCGTGATGCGGTCGCGCAGCACCCAGGCGGCCACCAGGGTGGTGAACAGCGGCAGCGTGCCGGGCATGAGCACCGAGGCGTGGGTGGCCGGCGCGAAATAGAAACCGCTGTACGCCAGGCACGAGTAGGCGATGCCGGCCAGCAGCCCGACCGTGACCGTGAGCCGCGCCGACAGCGGCGACAGTCCCAGCCACGAGGGCACGCGCCCGGCCGCCCGCCGCACCATCCACCACCCCACGGGCAGCAGCACCACGCCCGCGCCCACAAAACGCATGAAAGCGATGTCGAACGGGGTGAGGGAACGGTGGGCGCTGGCCCGGGCCACCACGATGAAGGCGGTCCACATCAGGACCGTGACCAGCGCGGCGCCCACGCCCAACACACGCGGGCTGGGCCGGCGAAAGGAAAACGTCATGGGCGGGATTATCCCGGTGGCGCTCGGATAATCGGGCCCATGGCAAGCTATTCCCCATTGTGTTGGCGACTCTCTGTGTGTGCACTGCTGGCGGGCGGTGCGCTCTTGGCCCAGGCACAACCCGTGCCCCTGGCGCCTGAAACCTTGCCGGCCACCGTCAACGCCGCTTTGGCCCAGGCCCGCGTGCCCGCCTCGGCGCTGGCCGTGCTGGTCATGGACGCCGGCGACAGCGGTCAGGTCTACGCCACCCACCGCGCGCAGGTGCCGGTCAACCCGGCCTCGGTGATGAAACTCGTCACCACCTACGCCGCGCTCGACCTGCTGGGCCCCGGCCACACCTGGACCACCCCGGTCTACACCGATGGGGTGTTGAAAGACGGCGTGCTGCAAGGCAACCTGTACCTGCAGGGCGGCGGTGACCCCAAGCTGGTGACCGAACGCCTGTGGCTGCTGATGCGGCGCATACAAGGGTTGGGCATTCGCCGCATCGCGGGCGACATCGTGCTGGACAAACGCGCCTTCCAGCTGCCCCCGGTGGACCCGGGCGCCTTCGACGGCGAACCGCTGCGCCCCTACAACGCCGCACCCGATGCGCTGCTGATCAACTTCAAGTCGGTGGTGATGACCTTCACACCCGACCCGTCCAACGGCGTGGCGCAGGTGGCGGTAGAGCCCCCGCTGGGCGGCGTGGCCCTGCCCACCAGCGTACCTTTGGCCGCGAATGGCGCGGGGTGTGGCGACTGGCGTGGCGGCCTCAAGGCCGACTTCTCAGACCCATTGCGCATCCGACTGGCCGGCGCCTACCCGGCCGCCTGCGGCGAACGCAGCTGGCCGGTGGCCTACGCCGCGCCCGAGCGTTTTGCCGAGCGCGCGGTGGCGGGCATGTGGTTGGCCGTGGGCGGCCAGCTCGATGGCCAGGTGCGCGAAGGCGCCGTGCCCGCTGGCCTGGCGCCCCGACTGAACTGGCCCTCCGTGCCGCTGCCCGAGGTGGTGCGCGACGTCAACAAGTTCAGCAACAACGTGATGGCCCAGCACCTGCTGCTGAGCCTGGCCCTCAACAACGCCAACAACGGCCCAGCCACCTTCGATGGCGCCCGCCAGCGTGTGGCCACCTGGTGGCGCGAACGTGTGGGCGCCGATGTGCCCGTGCCCGAGATCGACAACGGCGCGGGCCTCAGCCGCACGGCGCGCACCACGGCGCAGGCGCTGGGCCGTTTGCTGCGCACCGCCTATGCGACCGGGCACATGCCCGAACTGATGGCATCCCTGCCCCTGAGCGGGCACGACGGCACGCTGCGACGCAGCCAGAACGCGGTGGGCCTGGCCCACCTCAAAACCGGCAGCCTGAACGACGTGAGCGCACTGGCCGGTTATGTGCACGGCGCGCAAGGCAGGCGCCTGGTGTTTGTGGCCATCGTCAACCACCCCAACGCCCACGCGGCGCGGCCCGCGCTGCAGGCCCTGGTGGGGTGGGCGGCCGGGCAGCCCTGATCAGGTCGCCAGCAGTTTCTGCATGGTTTCGCGCAGGCCCGGCGCGAGTTCGGGGCGCAACATGGCCAGCTCCACCGTGGCCTCCAGAAAACCTTCCTTGCTGCCGCAGTCGTAGCGCTTGCCTTCGTAGCGGAAGGCGTAGACCTTCTGGCTGCGCATCAGGCCGGCAATGCCATCGGTGAGCTGGATCTCGCCGCCCACACCACGCGGCTGTTCGCGGATCTGCTGGAACACCTCGGGCGTGAGCACGTAGCGCCCGGCCACGCCCCAGCGCGACGGAGCGACTTCAGGCGCGGGTTTTTCAACGATCTCGCGCACGTCCATCAGGCGTTCGCCCAACATCTCGCCGGCCACGATGCCGTAGCGGCGGGTGTGTTCGGGCGGCACCTCCTGCACGGCCAGGATGGAGCGGCCCAATTGGCCAAACTGGCGCACCATCTGGGTCAGCACGGCGCCGTCGGCCGGTGTGCCCACCATCAGGTCGTCGGCCAGCAGCACGGCAAAGGGCTCACCGGCCACCAGCGGCTCCGCGCACAACACCGCGTGGCCCAGGCCCAGGGCCTTGGGTTGGCGGATGGCGATGCACACCATGTCGTCGGGTTTGACCGAGCGCACCTGCGCCAGCAGCGCCTCCTTGCCGGCGTCCTCCAGCTCACGCTCCAGCTCGTAGGCCATGTCGAAGTGGTCGTCGATGGCGCGCTTGTGGCGGCCCGTCACGAAGATCATCTCGCGGATGCCGGCGGCGTAGGCCTCTTCCACCGCGTACTGGATCAGCGGCTTGTCCACCACCGGCAGCATCTCTTTGGGCATGGCCTTGGTGGCAGGCAAAAAGCGGGTGCCCATGCCGGCCACAGGGAAAACAGCTTTGCGAACGGGGGTGGGGGTCATCTGGAGATTGCTTGTGAGCGAAAGGTGGAAAAGCATACAGGGAAGACACAACGGGGTCGCGGTCCGTTCGGACCACGGCCCCGTTGAGGATGTGGCTCAACGCAGCAACTGGCCCAGCAAGGCGCCCAGATCGGGACCTTGGCCCACGCCGCCCTGCGGCAATTGGCCGTCGGGTGTCATGCGGTCGATCAGACCCGGGAGCGCCTGCGCGAGCAGATCGCCGAGTTGCCCGCCATTCATGCCCAGTTGACCGCCGAGTTGCCCCAGCACATCGCTGCCCAAGGCCGATTCGAGCTGGTTGCCCGACACCGGCATGTTTTGCCCGCGCCCGATCCACGACTGCACGATGTCACCCAGACCGGCCTGGTTCAACTGCGCGACCAGACCACCCAGGCCACCGGCACCACCGCCCTTGCCGCTCAGCAGTTCCATGAGCACCGGCGCCAATGCCGCCAGTTGACCCATGTCCAGGCCGGCACCTGCCGCCGGGGTTTGAGCCGCATTGCCTTGTGCCGCAGCCGCCAGGCCGCCGAGCACCGATTTCAACAAGTCCATGGTGTTTCCCTGTGATGTTTGTAGGACATACAGCATAGCGACTCAGGCCGACGCCACGGCGGCCGGCAGCGTCAAGCGCACACGCAAACCGCCCAACGGGGCCTCATCCAGCGCCAGCGCACCACCGTATGCCGTGGCCAGCTCCTGCACGATATGCAGGCCCAGGCCGGAGCCGGGCACACTCTCGTCCAGACGCACGCCACGGGCCAGCACCGCATCGCGTCGCGCCGGCGCCACCCCGGGCCCATCGTCGTCCACCCGCAGGCACCAAGCCCCCGGCGCCGACACCACGCTAACCACCACCTCAGCGCGGGCCCATTTGCAGGCGTTTTCCAGCAGATTGCCCAACATTTCCTGCAGGTCGGGTTCGGCGCAGGCGCAACGGGCGGCGGGGTCGATGGCCTCAACGCGCACCCGCAGGCCACGATCGGCGTAGACCCGCTGCACCACCCGCAACAGCCCAGCCACCAGCGGCGCCAACGGCACCTGCTCGGCGCCGAACACCTTGTGGGCCGCGGCACGGGCGCGCGCCAGGTGCCAGTCCACCTGGCGGCGCGCGGCCTCGGTCTGCTCGCGCACCGCAGCGCCCAGCGGCGTGCCATCGCGCGACGCGGCCTGGGCCATCACCGCCAGCGGGGTCTTGACCGCATGCGCCAGGTTGCCCGCCTGCTGGCGGGCGCGTTCGACCATCTCATCGTTGCGCTCCAGCACGGCGTTGAAGCCCTGCACCAGGGGCAGCAGCTCGGTCGGTGTGTCGGCGGCAATGCGCGCGGCGCGCCCTTCGCGCAGCGCCAACACCGCTTGCTGCAAGGCGCGCAGCGGCGCCAGGCCCACCGTCACCTGCGCCCAGGCGGCCGCCACCAGCAAGGCCCACAACACAGCCAGCGACAAGCCCAGCACGTGGCCAAAACGCGTCACGGCCTGGGCCGAGGCGCTGCGGTCTGCCGCCACCAGCAGGCGCCACACCTGCTCTGGCTGTCCGGCCGGGTAGACCGCGCGCTCCAGCACGCGCAGCGCTGCGCCCTGCGGGCCGTCTATGTCGTGCCGGTGCACGCGACCATCGGGCAGCGCATCGGCGGTGTTGTCCAGGGTGGCGTCCCAGAGCGAACGCGACCGCAGCACGCCGCGCGTCTGCGCGCCGTCCACCTGCCAGTACAGGCCCGAATAGGGCCGGCGCCAGCGCGGGTCGGCCAGGACGGTGTCATCCAGCACCATCTGCCCTTGCGGGTTGAACTCCACCAGGGCGGTGAGTTGGTCGAGCTGATGGCGCAGGCCCTCGTCGAACTGGCGGTCGATCTCGGCCCGGAACAGGGCGGTGAGCGCCAGCCCCGCCAGCACCAGGGCCAGGGCCAGCGCCACGGCTGTGCCCGCCAGCAGGCGCCAGCGCAAGGACATGAGCAGCCGCCAGCGCGCCATGGCTATGCGCTTGGCGCCACCAGCCGGTAGCCCAGGCCGCGCACGGTTTCAATCAGCTCGGGCGGCAGCTTCTTGCGCAGGCGGCCCACAAACACCTCGATGGTGTTGGAGTCGCGGTCGAAATCCTGGGCGTAGATGTGTTCGGTGAGTTCGGCGCGCGACACCACCGCGCCCGGCCGGTGCATGAGGTAGGCCAGCACCTTGTACTCGTGGCTGGTGAGGTTGACCGGGTGGCCGCCCAGCGTGACGCGACCGCTGCGCGTGTCCAGCGCCAACGCACCACACACCAGCGTGGGCGAGGCCAAACCCTGCGCACGGCGGATCAGCGCACGCACACGGGCCAGCAACTCCTCGGTGTGAAAAGGTTTGGTCAGGTAATCGTCGGCACCGGCGTCGATGCCGGCCACCTTTTCGTGCCACTGGTCGCGTGCGGTGAGGATGAGCACGGGTGCGGCCATGCCTTCGCTGCGCCAGCGCTTGAGCACGCTCAGGCCGTCCATCTGCGGCAGGCCCAGGTCGAGCACCACCGCGTCAAAGGGCTGCGTGCCGCCCAGGGCCCAGGCATCGCGGCCGTTGTCCACCCAGTCCACCGCATAGCCGGCTTCACTCAGCGTTTGCTTGAGCGGCGTGGCCAGCGCGGCTTCGTCCTCGACCAGCAGCACCCGCATCAGCGCGCCTCCCGTTGCCGCGAACGCGCCTTGAGCACACGCGCATTGGCGGCGTCCACCTCCAGCTTGAGCAAGCCGCCGCTGGGCTGCAGCAGCTTGATCTCGTACGTCCAGCGACCAGCGTCGCGCTCCAGCTCCACCTCCAGCACCTGGCCGGGGTACTCAGCCGCCACGCGCTGCAGCACGGTGGTCAGGGGCAGGATTTCGCCGGCCTGCAGGGCCGCGCGGGCACGGTCGTGGTCGGCGTGGTCGCCAGCGGCGGCAGGCATCACCGCAAACAGGCAAACCCAAAGGGCAAGGGCAAACGTCGAGACAGCAAGGTGTTTCATGGCGCGTCGCGCGGGTCTACAGAGAGGAGAAGCGTGCATTGTTGCCCTGCAACGATGAACCGCACATGAACAGCGGCTTCAGGAAAGGTACAGGGAGCGGGTAGCAACATCGTGGCCATGACACATTCCATCGCTTCATTGTGCGCCGTCATCGCCGCCTGCGTGCTGGGCACCACCAGCCCGGCGCAAGCTGGCGACACCAGCCCCGCCCAGCAGCTCGAACGCTGGAGCGCCCAAGCCGGCACACCGGGCCAAGCCGCACGCGGCCAGCAGCTGTTCAACACCCGCCACGGGGGTGAGTGGTCGTGCAGCGGCTGCCACAACAGCCCACCCACCACGCGCGGCCAACACGCCAGCACCGGCAAGCCCATCGCACCTTTGGCGCCGGCCTTCAACCGCGAGGCCTTCACGGACACCGCCAAGGTGGACAAGTGGTTTCGCCGCAACTGCAAGGACGTGCTGAGCCGCGAATGCACCGCCGGCGAAAAGGCCGACGTGCTGGCCTACCTCTTGAGCCTGAAGCCATGAAACACACCCTTGCCCTTGCAGCCGCGCTGCTGGCCACCTTCAGCGCCCACGCCGACAGCGGCCGCGCCATGCCCGCCCAGGTGCCCAAGGCCTACTCCCAGGAATGTGCGGCCTGCCACGTGGCCTACCCGCCGGGCATGTTGCCCGCCGCTTCGTGGCGCCGCGTGATGACCGGTCTGGACAAGCACTACGGCACCGACGCCAGCCTGGACCCGGCCACTGTCACCCAACTGAGCACCTGGCTGCAAACCCACGCCGGCACCTACAAGCGTGTCAGCACCGAACCGCCGGAAGACCGCATCACCCGCTCCCCGTGGTTTGAACGCAAGCACCGCCAGGTGGACCCCGCCGTGTGGAAGCTGCCCAGCGTGAAAAGCCCCGCCCAGTGTGCTGCCTGCCACACGGGTGCCGAACAAGGCGACTTCGACGACGACCGGCTGCGTTTGCCCGCCGGTCTCAGCGCCCAACAACAGCGCGCCTGGCGCGACTGACCCTTTTTGCGAGCCCACACCATGCACACCACCACACACTCCGCCGCGCCCACACGCAGCACCCCCGTCGCCACACGCCGCGTGACCGACGCCCCCACCCGCATGTTCCACTGGCTGTTTGCCCTGTGCTTTGTGGGCGCCTACGCCACCGCCGACGGCGAACGCTGGCGCATGCTGCACGTGACCCTGGGCTACACCCTGGCCGGCCTGCTGGGCTTTCGGGTGCTGTACGGGCTGCTGGGGCCACAACACGCGCGGCTCTCGCTGCTGTGGCGCAAGGTGAATGGCCTGGCCAAGTGGCTGCGCTCGTTCAAGCCCGCCGCAGGCCAGGCGCCGCTGGCGGACGTCAACTGGCGGCAGGGGCACAACCTGGCCATGGCCGGCGCCGTGGTGCTGTTGATGGCCCTGGTGCTGCCACTCACCCTGAGCGGCTACGCCACCTACAACGAATGGGGCGGCGAGTGGCTGGAAGAAGTGCACGAGTTCGTGGGCGAGTTCTTCCTCTGGACCGTGCTGGCCCACCTGGCCCTGCTGCTGGGCCTGAGCCTGCTGCGCCGCAAGAACCAGGCGCTGCCCATGCTGACCGGCCGCATCGAAGGCAACGGCCCCGACTTCGCCAAACGCAACCACGTGTGGCTGGCGGGCCTGTTGTTGGTGGCGGTGCTGGGCTATTGGGCGTGGGAATGGCAACAGGCGCCCATCCGCCTCAGCGGGCCGGCCGCCAGCGGCTGGACCGACCGCCACCCTGGCCACGACGAGGACGACTGAGCCTCAGCGGATCAGTCGCGCGCCCGGCAACAGGCCACCGTTGTCATCGGACACGACCGCACAATTGACCACGACCCGCGTCATGCGCAAGCTCAGCTCACCACGCTCCACCGCGTCCAGCACCGCCTCCTCCGACGTGAGCGCGCGGCGCGTGAACCCTGGCAACCAGGCCACCTCCACCACGCGCCACAGCGGGCTGTAGGCGCGGTCGGTGCTGCCCGGCCCCACCGGTGAGGGCACCGACGGAAACACGTTGATCTGCGCACCATCGGTGAAGTGATAGACCCGCTCCAGCGCATGGCGAAACCCCGGCGGTGTGTTGTCGGCCGGCACCGTGGCAGCTAGGCGCGGTGCGTGGTTGATGCCCATGGCGCGGGCCGCCTCCGCGTCCGACGCATCGGTGCTGACGTAGCCGATCTGCCGGCCTTCAAACCACGCGAAGCGCAAAGGCAGGCTGACCTGGGGCGCGCTGGCGCAGGCCCCCAACATCAGCACAAGGCAAGCCCCCGCCAGGCGCCGGCCCCAGGACAAAAAAGAAGTGTTCATCGCCACATGCTAGGCGATGCCGGGCCGGGCTCACACGGCCAGGGCCTTTGTCCTCAAGCCGATGCGCCGCGCCCAGGCCACCAAAGGCGCGCCGTACAAGATGAGGGCCAGCGCCGCCAGCACCAGCGGCATGGCCAGGTAGACCCAGCCGGTCAGCACCTCGCCGCCCAGCGCCACGCCCACCCACAGCGCCACGGCCGGGTTGACGAAGGAGTAGCTGCCCGCCACAGCGGGTGTGGCGTTTTGCAGCAGCCACAGGTAGGCGTTGAGGGTGACCAGCGTGCCCATCACCACCAGGTACAACCACGCCGCCCACGACGCGGCGCTGACCTGGTCGAGGCTGAAGCGGGCCGTGGCCGGCTCCAGCGCCCAGGCGGCGGCCAAGCCCATCAGGCCACCCAGCAACCACTGCGCGCCCGAGGCCATGGCCGGCGCCGGCTGCGACAGCTTGCGCGAGGCATACGAGCCCAGGCTCCAGCACAAGGGCGCGCCAAAGGCACACAGCGTGCCCAGCCAGGTGGCGGAAAAATCGCCCTCCAGCGCCAGCACCGCCGCCCCGGCCACGCCCAGGGCCAGGCCCAGCCAGCTGGTCAGCGGCACACGTTCGCCCCCCAGGCGCGACCACAGCGCCAGCCACATGGGCATGGTGGTGACCACGGTGGCCATGAGCCCGGAGCCGATGCCCAGCTTTTGCGCCAGCACCACCATGGACATGGCGCCAAAGGCCATCAGCCCGCCCACCAGCGCGGTGTGCCGCCACTGGGCAGCGCTGGGCCAGGACAGGCCCTGAGCACGGGCAATGGCCAGCATCACCACGCCCGCCAACACGAAGCGCGCGCCGTTCATGAGCAAAGGCGGCATGGACGCCATGGCCACACCCAAGGCGTAGTAGGTGGTGCCCCAGACGAGGTAGACGATGAGCAGGGCCACCACCAGGGGCAGCAAGCGCCCGTTTTGGGCGGCGATCTTGAAATCGGTAGGCATTTGGCGTTCTGGACCGGATAATTTCCAGCGATCTGGCAATGGGCCGGATTTTGACCAAAATTGCGCGGCCATGCAAGCAAATTTACAGATAGACCCAACAGACGCCAGAATTCTTACGGCACTCAGCGCCGACAGCCGACGTTCTTACGCCGATGTGGCCGCCGAGGTGGGCCTGTCCACCGCCGCCGTGCACGAGCGGGTGAAGAAGATGCTGGAACGCGGTGTGATCGAGCGGTTTGCCCTGCGCGTGGACCCGGCCAAGGTGGGCCAGCACTTCACCGCCTTTGTTGCCATACGCAACGATGGCGGTGTGCACTGCCGCGACATCGCGCCGCGCCTGCGCGAGATGCCCGAGGTGCTGGAGTTGCACAGCGTGGCCGGTGAACACGACTTTTTGGCCAAGATACGCACCACCCACGCCCGCGCGCTCGAAGACGTGCTCTACCAGATCAAGGCCATCCCGGGCGTAGCGCGCACCACCAGCACGGTGGTGCTCAACACCGAGTTCGAGGACCGGCCCATCGCCTACGGTATGCAGGACGCTGCATAACTCGCAAGCCCCAGGCGCGGGGTGGGCCATCCGTGGGTAGCATCGCGGGCCTTGAGCCACCCCAACGGAGACCTGCCCCATGCCCGCCTTTGCCCGCCTCGCCCCGCTGACCCGCTTGTTCGCTGCCGCAGGCTTCGGCCTGGCGGCGCTGACCGCGCAGGCGCAATCCATCGTGGTCGCGTCCACCACCTCCACCGAACAATCCGGTCTGTTCGGCCACCTGTTGCCCGAGTTCAAGAAGGCCAGCGGCATCGACGTGAAGGTGGTGGCCCTGGGCACCGGCCAGGCCATTGACATGGCGCGCCGGGGCGACGCCGACGTGCTGTTTGTGCACGACAAGGTGGCCGAAGACAAGTTTGTGGCCGACGGATTTGCCGACCGCCGTTTTGAGGTGATGTACAACGACTTTGTGCTGATCGGCCCCAAGGCCGACCCAGCCGCCACCAAGGGCAGCGACATCGTGGCCGCCCTCAAAAAAGTGGCCACGGCCAACGCGCCGTTCATCTCGCGCGGTGACAAAAGCGGCACCCACGCGGCCGAGCTGCGCTTCTGGAAGATGACCGACACCGATGCGAACAAGGGCAGCGGCTACAAGGAATGTGGTTGTGGCATGGGCCCGGCGCTCAACATCGGCGCGTCGTCCGGCGCCTATGTGCTGGCCGACCGCGGCACCTGGCTCAACTTCAAGAACCGCGCCGACCTGGCGGTGCTCGTTGAGGGCGACAAGCGCCTGTTCAATCAGTACGGCGTGATGCTGGTGAGCGCGGCCAAACACCCGCAAGTCAAAACCGCCGACGGCAAGAAGTTTGTGGACTGGGTGGTGTCGCCCGCCGGCCAGGCCGCCATCGCCAGCTACAAGATCGGTGGCGAGCAGTTGTTTTTCCCCAACGCGGCGCGCTGAGGGGCGCCGCCCCTGAGCCGGCCGCCCGGGGGTTTCTAGAATCGGCGGCATGGTCACGCTGCCGCCCGAAACCACCCCCACCACCTGGGCCGATCTGCTCGCCCTGCAGCAACGGGCCGAGCGCCTGAGCACACCCTGCGGTGATGGCCAGCTGGTCTGGCACCGCTGGGGTGAGGGCTCCCCGGTGGTCTTGCTGCACGGCGGATCGGGCAGCTGGACTCACTGGGTGCGCAACATCGACGCCCTGGCCCAGACCGGGCACAGCGTGTGGGTGCCCGACCTGCCCGGCTTCGGTGATTCCAGCCCGCCGCCCGACGGCCACGACGCCGACGTGATGCCACCGCTGCTGGAACAGGGCCTGACCACCCTGCTGGGCGCCACCCCGGTGGACCTGATCGGCTTTTCGTTCGGCGGCATGACCGCCAGCCTGTGGGCCGCAGCCCACCCCGCGCGCGTGCGCCGCCTGCTGCTGCTGGGCGCGCCGGGGCTGGGCATCCAACGCGCGCAGCCGCTGGACCTGCGCATGTGGTCGCACCTGCCCGAGGGCGCGCCGCGCGAAGCCGTGATGCGCCACAACCTGCTGGCGCTGATGCTGCAACACCCGGCGTCCGTCACCGACCTGGTGTTGCGTATGCAGGCCCACAACCTCAAACGCGAACACCGCCGCATGAAGCGACGCATGCTCTCGCAAACCGATGTGCTGCGCCACACCCTGCCCCGCCTGGCCTGCCCGGTGTGGGGGCTGTGGGGGGCCAACGACGCGCTGTTCGTGGACCGCCACGCCGAAGTGGCCCAGGCCCTGGCGTTGGCGCCCCACTTCCGGCACCTGCACTGGGTGCCCGACGCCGGGCACTGGGTGCAGTTCGAAGCCCACGCCGCCGTCAACACCTGGCTGCGCGACTGGCTGGCCCCACCGCCGTGACGCCGTGAAGCCACGCCGGGCCCCACCTTTGCCCCACATCGACCCGGCGCGCTGCACCGGTTGTGGCTGGTGTGTGGCAGTGTGCCCGCCCCATGTGCTGAGCCTGTTGCCGCAGCCCGACCACACCAAGACCTCGGTGCTGCACGACGTGGGGGGCTGCACCGGTTGCAGCCTGTGCGAAACACGCTGTCCGTTTCAGGCCATCACGATGCGGGCGGCGACACCGCAGCCAGGCCCCGTTGTGCCCGGCCCAGGTCCATCGCTGGGTACAACTGCTTGAGCGCGCGCAGCGCCAGACCCTCCAGCAAGCCGGCCAGTTGATGTGATGCCTGCGGGTCTTGTGACGCGGCCCACAGCGCCGCCAGTTCGTCCGCACGCTGGGCGACCAGACCGCCCACCACCTGTTGCCACAGCGCGGGCGCGCCCTCATCCACAAACGCACCCCGACCCCGCCCGAAGTGCGCCACGGCCAGGTAGGTGCACAGGGCCACCTCCACCAGCTCGCGCCAAGCCTCCAGCGACAAGCGGGCTTCGGGCACGGCCACCCCACGCAGGCGGTTGGCCGCCAGCGCGGCACCGGCAAAGGTGGCGGCCCCGGCGAGCGCACCGATCAAGGCGCCCGCGCCCATGGACAAGCCACCCGCCATCAGGTCGGCCCCCAGCCCGGTGGCTGCGCCGGATGAAATGGCGCCCAGCCAACCCGCCTGTGCCTTGCTCACGGGCACCCGCACCTGCAGCAGCGACTGCGCCAGCGCCTGCCAGTGGGGGCGCCCCGCCTCGCCATGCAGGCCGTGTTGGTCGAGCAGCACACGCGTGAAGCTTTGCTGGCACCCGGCCACATGCCGAGCCAACGCCGCCTGGGCCTGGTCGGGCGCGCCACGCATCACCTCGGTGGCTCGCAGCAAGGCGGGCGCCATGGCGGCCATGGACGCCTGAAACCGCAGCAACTGCGCTTGCCACCAGCGGTCCAGCAGCCGCTGGTGGCTGGCTTGCACATGGTCGGGCAGGCAGGGCGCGAGGGCCTCGAACAGCGCCTCCTCCTGCACCCAGCATCGGCTGAAGGCGTCCAGCGGCAACACACCACGCACCACCGCGAACGTGGCCAGGTGCCGCTGCCAGCGCGCCACCTCGGCGGCCTGCTGGTCGGCATCGCCCGCCGGGCCGAGCTGGTTCAGCAACACCAGCACGGGTTTGCCCATCCAGGCCAGGATCTTCAGTTCGTGCGCGAGGTAACCAGCGTCCTGCGGCGCTTCGCTGGCGTTGACGAGGTAGAGCAACACGTCGGCGTCATCGCGTGCGCTGCGCATGGCGCGTTGGCTCAGAAAAAACGCCGGGTCGGTCCAACGGTCCCACACCTGCGACAGAAACCAGCCCAGCGGGTTGCCCGACTGGCTCAGGCGGCGGTACAGGCGCGCCGAATCGCCCAGCCCCGGCGTGTCCCACCACACCAGGCGGTCGCCGGCCTCGGTCTGCAGCAGGGTGTGGGCTTCGGCGTGTTGGGTCACGTGGGCGGCATCGCGCACCTCGCCCACGTCGGCGCCCAACAAGGTGCGGGTGAGCGTGGTCTTGCCCACGTTGGTGTGCGACACCAGGCACAGGGCCAGGGTGTGGGCCTGCGGTGAGGCTGCCGCCTCGGCTTCAATGCGCGCGTCAACGCGAATTTCAGGCAGGGTCATGTTCTGCCTCCAGCGACCAAACGCGCACGGGCACGGTGCCCAAAACCTCGCGCCACAAGGCCTCGCGCTCGGCCAGGCGGGCGGCGCGCGCGCCCGGTGCCAGGTGGGCACTGAAGGCGCTGCTGTCCAGCCACACCTCCACCGCACCGGCGGCGGCCACCTGGCGCACCAACCCAGCGTGGGTTTCCTGCTCCGGCGTGGCGGCCAGGCCGAACAGCACGATGATCTGGCGCTGCTGCCCGCGTGGTGCGGGTGGCAGGGCAGGCACGGCATCGCCATAGGCCACCGGAGGCAACAACTGGGGCGTGGCCGAGGGGCCAAAACGCTCGCGCACCGCCTTCGCCAGACCGCGCTCGCCTGAAGCCGTGAGGTGATGGCTGTAGGGCAACACCACGGCGGTGGTGGCGGGGCCGCCGTAGTCGGCCAACAGGCGCACGAAGTAGGGGTCGGACAGATCGAGGTGCAAACGCTGCAGCGCCCGGCGCGCGCGCCAGAACGACAGTCCCGCCAGCACCAGCCGGGGCGCCGCCACGCCCAGCAGCAACAGGCGGCCCCACCACACCACCCAGATGCTGCCATCGGCCTTGACAGCGCCCGCCCCACGCTCCAGGCGCACCATGTCGTCCAGCGAGACCGGTGCCGCACCCAGCCACTGGCCCACGGTGGCAAACAACAAGTGCATGTGTTCGGCGCTCAGCCACTGGCTCTGCCAGCCCACACGGAATTCGGTGAACAAACCCTTGGCCAACAAGGCCGCCACCATGCCCACCGCACACAACGCCGCCGACAGGTGCAACGTGCCCGCCAAGCGGGCGCTGGTGGCCGGGCCGGCCAGGCGCATCCAGTCACGCTGGAAACTGCGCGCCATGGCCCACACAGGGCGCGACCACGCGCGAGGCCAGGCCAGCTTGGCCAGCGCCAAGCCCCATCGGTTGGCGGGGTTGGTGTGAACAAACAGACCGCGCACCGCCCACAGCGCCAGGCCCACAAAAACCAGCAGGTTCCAGCCCACAAACAGGCTGAGCGCGGGCGAAAGCAAATCGATGGCCTGGGGCGACACCCAGAACTCGGACACCAGCCCGGCCAACAGGCCCAGCGGTGGCAGGCCCCAGCGCAGCAGCGTCATCAGCCAGGCATCGCCCTGCAGCGCGCTCAAGCGCGGCTGGCGCACCAGCGCATCGGCCAGCAGGCGCTCGGCCCGGCGGACGATGAAGGCCTCGGTCCACGCGAGGCGGCGTGCTTCGGAAGGGGGTTGTGGCGCGGCCGCCAGCGCGGCGGCGGTGGCCGCATCGCGTTGGGCCGGGCTCAGGCAGGTGTCGACTGTTGCGGCGGTTTCCACCGCCTTGACCAGCAACACCGCCCTGGCCTGTTGTTCGTTCATCTGGCGTTCCCTGGGCCCATGCTGGGCCCTTCACGCCATTATGCGGAGAAGCCTGTGCTCAACGCGCCGGCAGCACCGTGCCCCAGCACTCGCCAAACCCTACACGTGCGGCACCGGGCTGTTCGCACCAGCCGCGCAGCACCACCGCGTCGCCATCTTGCAAGAAGGTGCGGGTTTCGCCGTTGGGCAAGGCCACGGGGTTTTTGCCACCCTGGGTCAGCTCGATGAGCGCACCGGCCTGGTCCAGCGTGGGGCCGGACAAAGTGCCCGTGCCCAACAAATCGCCCGGCTGCAGGTTGCAGCCGTTGACCGTGTGGTGGGTCACCATCTGCGCCAACGTCCAGTAGGCATGGCGGTAACTGGTGCGGCTGATGGCCGCGTCTTGCTCGCCGGCTTCGCGCATGCGGGTGGTTTGTAGGCCCACCTGCAACTGGATGTCGAACGCACCACCGGCCCGGTTGGCCTCGCTGTCCAGGTAGGGCAGCGGCTGCGGGTCGTCGGCCGGGCGGGTGAAAGGCACGCGGTACGGCGCCAGCGCTTCGAGCGTCACCACCCAGGGTGAGATGGTGGAGGCGAAGTTCTTGGCCAGGAAGGGGCCGAGCGGCTGGTACTCCCACCCCTGCAGATCACGCGCCGACCAGTCGTTGAGCAGGCAGATGCCGAACACGTGGCTCTCGGCCTCGGTGATGGGCACGGCATCGCCCAAGGCGTTGCCGGTGCCAATGAACACCCCCAGCTCCAGCTCGATGTCCATGCGCTGGCTGGGCTTGAGCGTGGGCACGTCGGCATCCGGCGCCTTGACCTGACCGCGCGGACGGGCAAAGGCCTGGCCCGACACACCGATGCTCGACACCCGGCCGTGGTAGCCGATGGGCACCCATTTGTAGTTGGGCAGCAGCGGGTTGTCGGGACGGAACTGTTTGCCGATGTTGGTGGCGTGGTGCACCGAGGTGTAGAAGTCGGTGTAATCGCCGATCTGCGCGGGCACGTCGTGTTCGGCCACCGCCTGGGGCACCAGGCAGGCTTGCAGTTGGGCTTGCTGGGCAACACCTTCGCGCAACAAGCGCGACAGGGCCAGCCGCAGGGCGCTCCAGGCCGTCGGGCCCAAAGCCATCAGCGCGTTGAGTTTGGGCTGGCTGCCGGCCTGGGCGGCTTGTTGGGCGTCGCCGCCGAGCAAGGCGGTTTGCGCCAGTGCGGCCAGATCGACGATCTGGTCACCAATGGCCACACCGCCGCGAAAGGCCTCGGCGCTGCCACGGCGACGGAACACCGCAAACGGCAGGTTCTGGATGGGGAAATCGCAACCGGATGTGTTGGCCGAGGCCAGCCAGCTGCGAAGGGCCGGGTTGTGGGTTTCGTTGAGCAAGTTCATTCCCCGCCTCAGTGTGGCACCGCCAGCGATTCGTCGTGCATCCAGGCGGCGTGGGCGGGTGCCTTCTTGGTGCGGCTCCACTCCTCCAGCATCTCGCGCTTGACCTTGTCGAGCGCGCTCATCATCTCGGGCGTGCCGGTGTCGGCGGCCAGCTCCAGGCGGTGACCGTTGGGATCAAAGAAGTAGATGCTCTTGAAGATGGTGTGGTTGGTCGGGCCAATCACTTCGATGCCGGCGGCCTCCAGGCGGGCTTTGGTGGCGATCAGCGTGTCCACCGAATCCACCTTCAGTGCCAGGTGCTGCACCCAAGCAGGGGTGTTGTGGTCGCGGTCCATGGGCGGCTGGCTGGGCAGTTCGAAGAAGGCCAGGATGTTGCCGTTGCCCGCATCAAGAAACACGTGCATGTAGGGGTCGGGCGCCTTGGTGGACGGCACTTCGTTTTCGGCGATGGCCAGCACAAACTTCATGTCGAGGTGCTTTTCGTACCACTCGACGGTTTCCTTGGCGTCTTTGCAGCGGTAGGCCACGTGGTGGACTTGTTGAACCAGCATGGGGGTCTCCTTGGGTGTTGGAACAGGGCACTGACGGTTCAGCGCCGCTTGGGCGAAGCGAACTGTAACGGCATTTGGTTGCGCTTGCAACCATTTTCAAAAACGCAACTTACCACACCAGCCCCCGCTCGCGCCACACGGTCATGGCCACGTCGGGCCGGTCGGTGACCAGGCCATCCACGCCCAGATCGAGCATGCGGCGCATGTCCTCGGCGCGGTTGACGGTCCAGGCCAGCACCTGCAGGCCCAGGCTCTGGGCCTCGCGCACCTGCGGGGCGTCGAGATCACGCCAGAAGCACGACCAGTGGCTGCCACCGGCGGCAGCGATCATGCTGGGCACCGAGCCATGGGCGCGGTGCTGGAACCCGGCGGTCCAGGGCGAGTCCTGCCCGGAGCGAATCTGCAGGTTGTCCAGCCCCGGCAACTGCGCCGTGAGGTACACCGTGTCCGTGCCGGGGCGCAAGCGCTGGACCGCTTGCAACGTGCGCCAGTCGAATGACAGGATCTGGGTGCGGTCGCTCAGACCGTGGTCGGCGAGCACCTGCAAGAGTTGGGCCGCAAAGGGTTCCGGCGCGGGGGCAAGGGCGGGCTCCAGCGGGCTGGACTTGAGCTCGATGGCGAGGCGCACGCGCGCATCGCCGTGCGCGCGGACGAGGGCCAGCACGTCGCTCAAGCGGGGCAAGCGCGCACCATCGTGTGGCCGCTGTTGGGCGAACTCGGCGGCGTAGCGCGAGCCCGGCCGCAGCCGCCCCACGTCGTAGGTGTGCAATTGCGCGACCGTGAGGCTGTTCACGGCAGGACCTCGCGTCGGCAGAAATTGGCCGCTGGCGTCGCGGGTGATGTCGGGGTTGAGCTGGCGGTCGTGGCTGAGCACCAGCACCCCATCGGCGCTGGCCAGCACGTCGATCTCCAGGGTGGTCACGCCCAGGTCCAGCGCGAGTTGGAGACCTTCCAGCGTGTTCTCGGGCGCCAAGCCACGCGCGCCCCGGTGGCCTTGCAAATCCACCCGGCGCGACACCGGGACCCCGGCGCAAGACCACAGCCCCAGCAAAGGCAGAGGCAACAGGGCGCGACGGCGCAGACCGTGGGATTTCATGCAATACCTTCCAAGTGACCAGGCGGACAACCGAAATTGTGCGATGGGTCGGTCTCAAACGGGTATCGTCGCGCCCATGTCCTCTTGGCGCCATCCCGACACCACGCCGCACACGGTCTCGCGGGCCGCGCTGTTGGGCGTCTGCGCGTTCGCGGCGGTGTGCCTGGGTTTTCACGCGTTCAGCAAACAAGCTTGGGTACCGCTGCTGGACAGCTTCAACCTGGCCTTGCACGAAGCCGGCCACCCGCTGGTGGGCCTGTTCAGCGACCGGCTGATGGTCTATGGCGGCACCTTGTTCCAGATCGTGTTTCCCCTGGCATTGGCCAGGCATTTCCAACGCCGCGAGCACGCAGTGGGCCTGGCGGTGGCGTGGGTGTGGTTGGGCGAAAACCTGCTCAACGTGGCGCGTTACGTGGCAGACGCTCGGGCGCAGATGTTGCCGCTGGTGGGCGGTGGCGAGCACGACTGGACGGAAATCCTGTCGCGCTGGGGCTTGTTGGCGTCTGACCTGCGGCTGGCGGGCTTGTTGCGTGTGGTGGCCACGCTGGTGATGGTGGGGGCGTGTGTGTGGTTGTGGCGGCGGTGGCGGGCAGATGTGGACCCGGGTTGATGTGGCTCGGACCGCATGGGCGGGATCGGGGCGGCGGGGCGCTCTGCGCCGCTCGTGTCCCCCGGGCGCTGCGCGCCCTCCTCCTTTACCTCGCTATGCAGAACGCCCCACCGCCCCGATCTACAACGATGTTGGAGCGCCAACGTTGGCGTTCAGGCACGGTGGGTGCCCACGGGTGTGGGGTGCCTGGCGCAGCGACATAAAGGGGGAGCCGGCGCAGCCGGCGGAGGACAGTCGCGGAGCCAGGCACCCCACACCCGTGGGCGAGATCAAGCCCCAAACAAGTCAAATAGGCAAAGCCAAATGCTGCCGAGCCAACGCCACAAAAGCCCCCACCTGCGAATCGCGTCCCGTCTCCTGCGCCACGATGGCACCCACCTCATCGGCCAGCGAAGCCGCCAGTGCGGCATCCAGAAACAGCAGCCGCGAGCGACGCGCCAACACGTCCTCCACCGTGCGCGCGTACTCAAAGCGCACCGCAAAGCGCACCATGGCTTCGGTCAGCCCGCCGCCGAGATTGTGATCGGCACCCGGCAAGGACCACACAAAGTCGCGTTCGCCGCCGTAACCGTGTGCACCGGGCGGTGCACACACGGGCGGCTGGTTGGCCGGGGTGCCGGCGGCGCCCACCAAGGCCAGCTGATCGGTGTGGCCATCGGCCAGGCCCGGCAGCAAGCCTGCATCGCGGCACTTTTTGAGCACGTCCTCGGCCATCGCCCGGTACGTCGTCCATTTGCCGCCGGTGACGGTGACCAGGCCGCTGGCGCTCACGAGCACCGTGTGTTCGCGGCTGATGCTCTGGGTGTTTTCGCCGCTGCTGCTGTCGGGCTTGACCAGCGGGCGCAGGCCCACCCAATGGCTTTTCACATCGGCCGCCGTGGGCGCGCGCCGCAGGTAACGCGCCGATTCGTTCAGGATGAAATCGACCTCGTGTGCAAACGCGTTGGGCTCCAGCGGCAGGTCGGTGCGCGGTGTGTCGGTGGTGCCCAAGATCAGCTTGCCCAGCCAAGGCACGGCAAACAACACGCGGCCATCGGCCGTTTTGGGCACCAGCAGGGCGTGGTCGCTGGGCAGGAAGTCGCGGTCCACCACCACGTGCACGCCCTGGCTCGGCGCCACCATGGGGCGCACATTGGCCTGGCGGGCGGCGCCGTCTTGCTGGCGCAGGCCATCCACCCACACGCCGGTGGCGTTGATCACGCAGCGCGCACGCACCTCGAACACTCGGCCACTCTCGCGATCCTCGCAGTGCAGACCCGCCAGCTTGCCGTGTTCGTGCAACAAGCCCGTCACCGGGCAGTGGTTGACCAGCAGCGCGCCGTAGGTGGCCGCCGTGCGCGCCAGCGCCACGGCCAGGCGCGCATCGTCGAACTGGCCGTCCCAATAACGCACACCGCCCTTGAGGCCTTCAGTGCGCAAGGTGGGCAGGGCACGCAGCGTGGCTTCGCGGCCCAGAAAATCGGTGCTGCCCAGGCCGGCACGCCCCGCCAGCGCGTCGTACATCTTGAGGCCAATGCCATAGAACGGCGTTTCCCAAGCCTTGTACGAAGGCATCACAAACGGCAGCGGCTGCGCCAGGTGCGGGGCATTGCGCAGCACCGTGGTGCGCTCGTGCAAGGCTTCTTTTACCAAGCCCACATTGCCTTGCGCCAGATAACGCACACCGCCGTGCAGCAACTTGGTGGCGCGCGACGACGTGCCCTTGGCAAAGTCCTGCCCCTCAAGCAGCACCACGCGCAGGCCTCGCGAGGCCGCGTCCAGCGCCACACCCAGGCCGGTGGCGCCACCGCCTACCACCGCCACGTCAAAGCGGCCGCCCTCGCTCAGGCGCTGCAGCAGCGCGGCGCGGTCGGTGGGCACAGGGCGTTCGGATGGCGACATGGTGGCCTCAATAGATGTGTTTCGTTTATATTTTAATTGATTCGTTTATTTTCGTTATTCTCGGTATTCACCCGAATGTTTCCGCGTTTCGCTTCGATATAGACTGGCCTGCCGCCATGACAGCCCCATGAAAGACCGCAGCATGCGCTCCAACCCCCGCCAGATCAAGCTGCTGCACGCGGTGCGTGAGCACGGCGACCTGTCGGTGGAAACGCTGGCCGAGATGCTGGGTGTGACGTTACAAACCGTGCGCCGCGATGTGCAGGGCCTGGCCGATGCCGGGCTGCTCGTGCGCTTTCACGGCGGTGTGCGCGTGCCGACCTCCACCGTGGAAAACATCGCCCACACCCAGCGCGAAAACCTGCACGCGCCAGGCAAGGCGCGCATTGCCGCCGCCATTGCACGCGAGGTGCCCAACGGCTGCTCGCTCATCCTCAACATCGGCACCACCACCGAGGCCGTGGCCAAGGCGCTCTTGCAGCACCAGGGTCTGCGCGTCATCACCAACAACCTCAACGTGGCGGCCATCCTGAGCGGCAACAGCTCGTGCGAGGTCATCGTCACCGGCGGTGTGGTGCGCCCGCGCGACCGGGGCATCGTGGGCGAGGCCACGGTGGATTTCATCCGCCAGTTCAAGGTTGACCTGGCCGTCATCGGCATCTCCGGCATCGAGGCCGACGGCACGCTGCGGGACTACGACTACCGCGAGGTCAAGGTGGCACAGGCCATCATTGACCACGCGCGCGAGGTCTGGCTCGCGGCGGACCACAGCAAATTTGGCCGCCCCGCCATGGTGGAGCTGGCCCGCCTGTCGCAGATCAACCGCCTCTTCACCGACGCCCCGCCGGCCCCGCCTTTTGACAGCCTGCTGGAAGCGGCAGGCATCCGCTGCACCATCGCCCAAGACACCCCATGACCTACCTGCTTGCCCTCGATCAAGGCACCTCCAGTTCGCGCAGCATCGTGTTTGACGCCGATGGCCGCGTGGTGGCCGTGGCCCAGCGCGAACTCACCCAGCACTTCCCCCAACCCGGTTGGGTCGAACACGACCCGCTGGAAATTTGGGAGACCCAGCTGGCCACCGCACGCGAAGCACTCCAAAAAGCCCGCATCACCGCGCGCGACATCCGCGCCGTGGGCATCACCAACCAGCGCGAAACCACCGTGCTGTGGCACCGCCGCACCGGCCAGCCCCTGGCACGCGCCATCGTGTGGCAGGACCGACGCACCGAGCCCCTGTGTGCAGCGCTGCGCGAACGTGGCCTGGCCGAAGCCGTGCAGGCCAAAACCGGCCTCGTGATCGACGCGTATTTTTCGGGCACCAAACTGCGCTGGCTGCTCGACACCGTGCCCGGCGGGCGCGCCCTGGCCGAAGCTGGCGAGCTGGCCTTTGGCACCATCGACAGCTGGCTGATCTGGCAGCTCACACGCGGCGCCACACACGCCACCGATGTCAGCAACGCGTCGCGCACCCTGCTGTTCAATGTGCACACCAACCAGTGGGACGACGAACTGCTGGCCGCACTCCACATCCCGCCCGGGGTGTTGCCGCAGGTCCAAGCTTCCAGTGCCGACTACGGCGCGGTGCATGCCGACTGGCTGGGCCACGCCATCCCGATTGGGGGTGTGGCGGGCGACCAGCAAAGCGCCCTGTTCGGCCAAGCCTGCTTCAGCGAGGGCCTGGCCAAAAACACCTACGGCACCGGCTGCTTCTTGCTGATGCACACCGGTGAACGCTTTCAGCGTTCGGCCAACGGCCTGCTCACCACCAGCGCCGCGCAGACCAACACCACACCGGCCTACGCGCTCGAAGGCAGTGTGTTTGTGGGCGGCGCGGTGGTGCAGTGGCTGCGCGACGGCCTGCAGGCCATCGACAGCAGCGGCGCCGTGCAGGGCCTGGCCGAGAGCGTGCCCGACAGCGACGGTGTGGTGGTGGTGCCCGCCTTCACCGGCCTGGGCGCCCCCTACTGGAAGCCCCATGCGCGCGGCGCCATCACCGGGCTCACGCGGGGCAGCACGCTGGCGCACATTGCGCGTGCATCGCTGGAAAGCATCGCGTTCCAGAGCGCCGCGCTGCTGCAAGCCATGGACCGTGACGCCCAGGCCGCCGGCGCCCAGCCGCTGCGCGAGCTGCGGGTGGACGGCGGCGCCAGCGTCAACAACCTGCTGATGCAGTTCCAGGCAGATGTGTTGGGCATCCCGGTGCTGCGCCCCAAAGTGGTGGAGACCACCGCCCTGGGTGCGGCCTACCTGGCCGGACTGCACGCGGGGGTGTACCAAGGTACGGACGAACTGGCCCAACGCTGGCAGGTGGAACGCCGCTTCGAACCCCAACGCGACCGCGCCTGGGCCGCCGAACGCATGTCCGCTTGGGAACACGCGGTTCGGCAAGCCGCGCTGCCTGCCTGAGATTCAGCCCGGGTAGCGCGCCTGGCAGGTGGCGCTGTGCTGCAACACCTCCATCGCTGCGGCCACGCCGCTGCCCTGCAGCCTCACGCCCGCCAACTTCAGGCCCATCTCACAGCCGCTGAGCGCGGCCAGCAGGCTCAGGTCGTTGCACTCGCCCAGGTGGCCGATGCGGAACATGCGGCCCTTGAGCTTGCTCAAGCCCGTGCCCAGCGAGAGGTTGAAACGCTCGTAGATCAACTGGCGCACCGCATCGGCATCCACGCCCTGCGGCACCACCACGCCCGTCAGCACCGGCGAGTACACCGCCGGGTCCGCGCACTGCACGTCCAGCCCCCAGGCCAGCACCGCCGCCCGGCAGGCAGCCCCCAGCCGTTGGTGGCGGGCGAACACCGCCGACAGGCCCTCGGTCTCCAGCATGTCCACCGCCTCGACCAGGGCGTACAGCAGGTTGGTGTTGGGCGTGTAAGGCCAATAGCCGGTCTTGTTGATCTCAATGATCTCGTCCCACGCCCAGAACGCCTTGGGCAAGCGCGCGCTGCGCGCGGCTTCCAGCGCCTTGGGCGACACCGCGTTGAAGCTGATGCCGGGCGGCAGCATCAAGCCCTTTTGTGACCCGCTGACGGTCACATCCACACCCCATTCGTCGTGCCGGTAATCGGCCGAGGCGAGGCCGGAAATGGTGTCCACCAACAGCAGCGCTGGGTGGCCCGCGGCGTCGATGGCACGGCGCACCGCCGCGATGTCGGAGGTGACGCCGGTCGAGGTTTCGTTGTGAACCACACACACCGCCTTGATCTGGTGGCCGCCGTCTTCTCTCAGGCGGCGCTCGATCAGGTCGGGCTGCACGCCTCGGCGCCAGCTGTTGGGCAGGCCGGTCTGCGGGCAGATGCCCGGCAAAGCCACCACCTCAGGCGCCAGGCCCAGGCGTTCGGCCATTTTGCGCCACAGGCTCGCGAAATGGCCGGTTTCGTACATCAGCACGGCGTCACCCGGACTCAGGACATTGGTGAGTGCGGCTTCCCAGGCGCCGGTGCCCGAGGCTGGGTAGACCACCACCGGGTGGCGTGTCTGGAAGATGCGCTGCAAACCCGCCAGCACCCGGTGGCCCAGCACGCCGAACTCGGGCCCGCGGTGGTCGATGGTGGGGTAGCTCATGGCACGCAGCAAGCGGTCGGGCACGGGGCTGGGGCCGGGAATGCCCAGGACATGGCGGCCGGCGGGGTGGAAGTTCAGTGAGGTCATGTCGTCTCCATTTGGTCTACATAATACAAAATACAATTTGACGATAGCACAAGACCTGAACCACAGCAAGCGACAAACGCACCGAGGTGCATGAGGTTGAACCGAGGCATGTCGCCACTGCATACATAATTCAGCATGCCCAACACCCCGTCCTCCCCCTCCACCACCGTGGTGCGCGACACCTTGCACACCCAGGTCGTCGGCTTGTTGCGGCAACGGCTGATGGACGGCTCGCTGGCGCCAGGCAGCAAGCTCAACGAGCGGGTGCTGTGCGCGGAAATCGGGGTGTCGCGCACGCCGCTGCGCGAGGCCATCAAACAGCTGGCCACCGAGGGTCTGGTGACGCTGGAGGCGGGGCGCGGCGCCTTCGCGGCGGCACCCAGTCGCGACGACATCGAACAGACGTTTGATGTCATTGCGGTGCTGGAGGGATTGGCCGCCGAACGCGCAGCCCAGCGCATGACCGAGGGCGCCCTGGCCGAGTTGCAGGCGCTGCAGTACGACATGCAGGCCGCTTTCGAGCGGCGCGACCTGCAGGCCTACTACGCGGCCAACGCGCGGGTGCACGACCTGATGAGCGAAAGCGCCGGCAACGCCGTGCTGCGCCAGACCTGGCAGCAACTCAACCAGCGCCTGCACGCGCTGCGCTACCGTTCCAACCAGGACGAAACCAAGTGGCGCCGCGCGCTGGCCGAACACGCCGAGATGCTGTTGGCCCTGCGCCAACGCGACGGCGCTGCACTGCGCCGCTTGCTGGAAGAACACCTGCGGCGCAAGCGCGACGCGGTGCTGGAGCAGTTCAGTCCCTGAACACCGCCTCGAGATCGACCTCGCCCGCATTGCTGTCGAGTGACAGACTGCGCTCGATGTGATCGAGGTGCGCCAACATCAGCTTCTCAGCGCGTGCGGCGTCGCGCTTGGCAATGGCCTCAATCACCTCGGAGTGCTCGTCGGCGCGGCAGCTCATGGCCGTGGGCGCGTCGTACAGCAGGATGATCAAACACGTGAGCGACGCCAGTTCGCGCAGGCTGCGCGAGAGCGCGCTGTTGCCCGCCAGCTCGGCCAGCAACACGTGGAACTCGCCCGAGAGCCGCACGACCGCACGGCGATCATCGCGCCGGCGCGCATCCAGCTCCAGCTCCTGATGCTGGCGCAGCCGAGCCACCTTGTCGGGTGTGAGGTGGGTAACCAGGCGCTTGAGAATGGCCGGCTCGATGAGGCGCCGCGCCTCGAACACGTCCATGGCCTGCTGCGGCGTGGGCTTGGCCACAAAGGCGCCGCGCTGCGGGTACAGCTCCACGATCTGCTCGTGCGCCAGGCGGCTGAGCACCTCGCGGACGCGCGCCCGGCTGACGTCAAAAATCTTCGCCAGCCGGTCCTCGCCCAGCTTGGTGCCGGGGTGCAGGCGGTGTTCCAGGATGGCGATGTAGATGCGCTCGTAAATCTCGTCGTTGGCGTTTTCGCGCGCCAGGCGTTCGGCGGATTCGGGTGGGACGGTGCGGGGCATCTGGACCTTGGGGCGAAGCGTGGGGGACGCTGGCAGCAACAGGCCGGCCAGCCGTTTCATTCTATCGACGGGTTCGTGGGCGTCGGCGCCGCAGCAGGCGTCGGCGTGTTCACTGCCAGGCATACAGGCTCCCCCAACCCTGCACGGCGGCGGGCGATGCGCCGGCCGCACGCAACATGCCCCAGACCGTGGTGCTGACCGTGTCCAGCAGCGTCAGGCCCAGCTCGGCCTCCACCGCCGGCGCCAGCTGGGCCGCGTGCAGATTGGTGCAGTAGGTGGCAATGGCCTGCGGCCGGGCCTGGGCCACCTCGCGCATCAGGCCATGCAAGGTGTCGGGCGGCACCAGGGCGAAGTCGTGGTTGACGCAGATGCCCAGGTGGCGCTCTGCCACCACCTCGACGCCGATGTTGCGGTAGTTGTCGACAATTTTCTGCTGCACATCGCCGGTGTAAGGCGTCACCAGCGCGAGCTGCCGGATGTTGCGCAGGGCCAGCAACTCGTTCAAGGCCAGCACCGCCGTGGTTGCGCGGATGCCGGTGCGCTCCTCGATGCGTTCGCACAGCCGCAGGTCGGCGTCAAAACCCAGCCAGCCGGCGGCGGTGCCGCTCCAGCCGATGACGTCCACCTTCGCATCGGCCAGCAGCTCGGCGGCCGCCAGGATTTTGCTGTCATCAAACTGCCCCAGCGCCTGAGGCTGCAGGGAAATCTCGGTCACACGAAAGCGTGAAAAGTGAGCACTGCAGCCGGGCAGACCCGCCACGATGGCCGAGGTCAGCGGCTCCAGCGCGGTGTTGGACGAAGGGGTGAGCACCCCGAGACGCAGAGAGAGGGACATGGGTTCTCCTGAAAAAAAAGCACGGCCGTGACGACCCGGCACCACACACAGCACCGACCGTGCCAATGGATTGGATGATGCCCGAAGCACATATTGTCGACATAAGTGTAAACACTAGTGCCAACATAACAAAAAGCGCAGACCATACGCACCATGCCACATCAGCCCGGTCACACCGTCCGACTTGGCACACAAGTTGCACCACCCTCCGCAGGAAACTTGAAAATGATCGTCGAACATCTTGTCAACAACAATGTCAGCACTTGTTTGGTGCAAATGACGCCAACTGGTGCGGGAGTGCCCCATGTCTGAGCCGCTGGATCTGGTGGTGCGCAACGCCCGCGTGGCCACGGCGAGCGACGTGTTCGACGCCGACATCGGCATCCAGGGCGGTCGCATCGTGAGCCTGGGCCGGGGCCTGCCGGCCGGCCGGCGCGAGATCGACGCCGCCGGCCGGGTGGTCACCCCAGGCGGTGTGGACGCCCACTGCCACCTCGACCAACCCATGGCCCCGCCGGTGCGCATGGCCGACGATTTCGACACCGGCACCCGCAGCGCGGCCTGCGGGGGCACCACCACGGTGATTCCCTTTGCCGCGCAGGAAAAAGGCCAGTCGCTGCGCGCCGCCGTGGACGACTACCACCGCCGCGCCGAAGGCAAGGCCCACGTGGACTACGCCTTCCACCTGATCGTGAGCGACCCCACACCCCAGGTGCTGAACGAAGAGCTGCCGGCCCTGATCGCCGAGGGCTACACCTCGTTCAAGGTCTACATGACCTACGACGACCTGAAGCTGGACGACGGCCAGATCTTGGACGTGCTGGCGGTGGCGCGCCAGCACGGCGCCATGGCCATGATCCACGCCGAAAACGCCGATGCGATCGAGTGGCTGAGCAAACGCCTGGAAGCCGCCGGCCGCACCGCACCGCGTTTCCACGCCCACGCCCGGCCCATGCTGGTGGAGCGCGAGGCCACCCACCGCGCCATTTCGCTGGCGGAGTTGGTGGACGTGCCCATCCTCATCGTGCATGTATCGGGCCGCGAGGCGGTGGAGCAGATTCGCTGGGCGCGCGCGCACGGCCTCAAGGTGTTCGCCGAAACCTGCCCGCAGTACCTGTTCCTGACCGCCGCCGATCTCGGCATCGACGACAGTTACCAGGGTGCGCGTTGCGTTTGCAGCCCGCCGCCACGCGACGCCTCCAACCAGCGCGTGATCTGGGACGGCCTGAACGACGGCCTGTTCACGGTGTTCAGCTCCGACCATGCGCCCTTCAACTACGAAGGCGATGCAGGCAAGAAGCCGGGCGGTGAAGAAGTCACCTTTCGCCACATTCCCAACGGCATCCCCGGCATCGAAACCCGCCTGCCCCTGCTCTACAGCGCCGGCGTGCTGGGCGGCCGGCTGACGCTGGAGCGTTTTGTGGAGCTGACCGCCACCAACCCGGCCAAGGCCTACGGCCTGCACCCGCGCAAGGGCACGATCGCCATCGGCAGCGACGCCGACCTGGTGATCTGGGACGAGCGCGAGTTTGTGCTCAACAACAGCCACCTGCACCACGCCGTGGACCACACGCCCTACGCCGGCCAGACGCTGCGTGCCTGGCCCGCCGTCACCCTGATTGGCGGCGAAGTGGTGTGGGACGGCGCCTTCCACGCGCGCCCCGGGCGTGGCCGTTTCCTCACCTGTGGCGCACCATCGCTGGTGCCCCAACGCCGAGGAAACCCATCATGAAGCTGCTGCTCATCAACCCCAACATCTCCGACAGCGTGTCCGAGCTAATCCGTGCCGAAGCGGTGCGCAGCGCCTCGCCCGGCACCGAGATCGAGGTGCTGACCGCCCCCTTGGGCGTCGCCTACATCGAGACCCGCTTCGAGGCCATGATCGGTGCCTACGCCACCGCCCAGCTGGCCGCCGAACACCACGCGGCCCATGACGCCGTGGTGGTGGCCGCCTTCGGCGACCCAGGCCTGAACGCCCTGCGCGAGGTGCTGCCCTGCCCCGTGACCGGCCTGACCGAAGCTGCCCTGGCCAGTGCCTGTCTGCTGGGCCAGCGGTTTTCCATCGTCGCCATCTCGCAGCGCATCCGCGCCTGGTACCGCGAGACGGTCAGCGCCTACGGGCTGGACAGCCGCCTGGCCAGCATCCGCGGCCTGGACGAACCGCTGGCCGACATCGGAAACGTGCAAGGCAACCAGGGCGAACGCTTGGTGGCGCTGGCCGAACGTTGCGTGGACGAAGACGGTGCCGACGTCATCGTGCTGGCCGGGGCACCGCTGGCCGGGCTGGCGCGTTCGCTGCGTGGGCGCCTGCCGGTGCCGGCGGTGGACGGTGTTTCCAGCGCCGTGCGCCACGCCGAAACGCTGGTGGCCCTGCAGCCGGGCCGCGCCCAACGCGGCAGTTTTGCCCCACCTCCCCAGAAACCCAACGCGGGCCTGAGCCCCGCCGTGCAGGCGCTGCTGCGGCAGGCGCGCTGATCCCCATCCCCGCACCACCCGAACGGAGAACCTCCTCATGCAACGCCGTCATTTCCTCATGAACGCGGGCGCCGCCAGCCTGGCTGGCTTGGGTCTGCCCCACGTCATGGCACAGGCCCTGCCCAGTGGCCCCATCAAACTGGTGGTCGGCTTCCCGCCCGGAGGTGGGGCCGACGCGCTGGCGCGGGTGGTGGCCCAAAAGCTGGGCACACTGTGGGGCCAGCAGGTCATCGTGGACAACCGGCCGGGCGCGTCAAGCACGCTGGCCGCCGATTTTGTGGCCCAACAGCCGGGCGACGGCACGGTGCTGTTTTTGAGCACCATCAACAGCCACGCGCTGGCACCCGCCGTGATGCCCAAACTGCGCTACCACGCCGAGCGCGATTTTGCGCCCGTGGCCTTGCTGGGCCTCACGCCCAACCTGTTGATCACCAGCGCCAGCAGCCCCGTGAAAAGCGTGAAGGAGGTGGTTGCGTTGTGCAAGGCGCAACCTGGCAAAGTGAGCTTTGGCTCGGCCGGTCCGGGCACCATCCAGCACTTCGCGATCGAGAAGTTCAAGCTGCTGGCCGGGGTGGATGCGCTGCACGTGCCCTACAAAGGCAGCGGCCCGCTGTTGACCGACCTCATCGGCGGCCAGATCCAGTTCACCTTCGAGACCATGACGGCGGCCACGCCCCACCTCAAAAACGGGCGGGTGGTTGCGCTGGCGCAATCGCGCGCCAAACGCTCGCCCGCCTACCCCAACGTGCCCACCATGCAGGAGCAAGGTTTCCCCGAGTTCGAGACCATGAACTGGTACGGCATCTCCGGGCCGGCCAAGCTGCCGCCCGCGCTGGCGCGCCGCATCAACCAGGACGTCAACACCGTGCTCGCCATGGCCGACGTGCAGGAAAAATTCCAGGGTTTTGGCGTCGAAGACGGTGGCGGCTCGGTCGAGCGCTACGGCGACTTCGTGCGCACCGAACTCGCCAAGTGGGCCCGCGTGGCCCGCGACGCCAAAGTCACCATCGACAGCTGATTTCCCTCCCGCCTTCCCATCCACCCCCCCAAGGAAAGCCCCCATGAAACCCTTCACCCGCACCCTGGCCGCGATGGCCCTTGCCGTTGGCCTGGCCTCCGGCGCCCAGGCCCAGGACCGCCTGAGCTTCAAGGCCATTGGCCAACCGCTGGCCACCGGCCTGATCCAGAAGAACAAGGAGCAGCCCTTCTTCGAGCAGTTCGCTGCCAAGACCGGCCTGCCCATCGACGTCGACTACAAACCCATCGACACGCTGGGCATCAAGGACACCGAACAGCTGCGCGTGATGAAAGCGGGCCTGTTCGACTTTGTCTCGCTGCGTGTGTCGCAGAACTCCCGCGACGAACCCATGTTGCTCGGCCTGGACCTGGTGGGCGCCAGCCCCGACTACGCCACCGGCGCCAAGGTCTCCAAGGCCTGGTTCGACACCGTGGACCAGCGCCTGCAGCAGCAATTCCAGGTCAAGCTGCTGGCGGTGTGGCCGTTTGGCCCGCAGATCCTGTTCTGCAAAAAGCCCATCAGCAAGCTGGCCGACATCAAAGGCATGAAGGTGCGCGTGTACGACCAGAACCTGGCCAAGTTCATCGAGCTGGTGGGCGGCACGCCCGTGCCGGTGGCCTTTGCAGACACCCACCAGTCGCTGTCGCTGGGCGTGGTGGACTGCGCCGTCACCGGCCCCAGCTCGGCCAACTCGGCCGGCTGGCCCGAGGTCACCACCCACCAGTTGCCGCTGGGCTTCCAGATGGCCCTCAACGGCTACGCCATCACGCTCAAGGCCTGGAACCGCCTCAAGCCCGACCAGCAGGCCAAGATGAGCGCGGCCTTCGACACCCTGAGCAAGGACATTTGGGCCTATTCCGAAGAGCTGTTCCAGGACGCGCTCAACTGCAACGCCGGCAAGGACCCCTGCACCACCGGCAAGAAGTTCAAGCTGACCCAGGTCGCCGTGTCGCCGGCCGACCTGGAACTGGTGCGGGGCGCCGTGAGCAAAACCAGCCTGCCGGTGTGGGCCGAGGTCTGTGACAAGAGCAACCCCGGCTGCTCGCAGAAATGGACCGCCGCCGTGGGCCCGGTGCTGGGGCTGAAATGAGCACGGGCGCCGGCACCACCGCGTTCGGCGCCTCCACGATGAACCCGGTGGCTGCCACGGCGGCCACCTCATCCAAGAAGGCCTCGACGATGAAACAACGCATCGAAAACCTGCTGGCCACCGTCTTCGGTGCCATCTTCCTGCTGCTCTCGGCGGTGGTCACCGTCGAGACTTTGAGCCGCAAGCTATTCAACATCTCGCTGCAAGGTGCGGACGAGCTCGGCGGCTACGCACTCGCGGTGGGCTCCACCATCGCCTTCAGCCTGGCACTGATGGGACGCAACCACATCCGCGTGGATGTGTTCCACGAACGCTTCCCCAAGCGGATGCAGGCCGCGTTGAACTGGCTGGCCATCGTCTCGCTGGCCCTGTTCGGCGCCTTCATCGCCTGGATCGCCTTCAAGGTGATCGGCGATACCCTGCAGTACGGCAGCACGGCACAGACGCCCTGGGCAACGCCGCTGATCTGGCCGCAATCGGTCTGGTACGCCGGGCTGGTGGTGTTCGCTCTGGTGGCCGTGGGCTACGCGGTGCATGCCACCCGACTGCTGCTGGGCGGGCACCTCGACAGACTCAACCACGAGTTCCAACCCAAGAGCGCCAAGGACGAGCTCAAGGAAGAACTGGACGACCTGGCCCAGCGCCGAGCGGTCGAAACTCAAGGAGCACGGACATGAGCGTTGGAATTTTTGGCCTGGCCTTTCTGGCCATGCTGGGCCTCATGCTGGCCGGCATGCCCATTGCTGTCTCAATGGCCCTGGTGGGTGTCATCGGAGGCATCTCGGCCTATGGCGTGCCCTTCATGGACTCGATCGCACCGGTGGTTTGGGGCGTGCAGAACGAAAACCTGCTGACCTCCATCCCGCTGTTCGTGCTGCTGGGCGAGCTGCTGCTGCGTTCGGGCATCGCCGACCGCATGTACATCGCGCTATCGGCGTGGCTGGGCCGCATGCCCGGCGGCCTGCTGCACACCAACATCGGCGCGTGCGCGCTGTTCGCGGCCACCTCGGGCTCATCTGTGGCCACTGCCGCCACGGTGGGGACGGTGGCACTGCCGTCGCTGCAACGACGCGGCTACTCCATGCGCGCCTCGCTGGGTTCGCTGGCGGCCGGTGGCACCCTGGGCATCCTGATCCCGCCCAGCGTGAACATGATCGTCTACGGATCGCTGACCAACACCTCCATCGGCAAGCTGTTCATCGCCGGCATCATCCCCGGCCTGCTGCTGACCAGCTGCTTCATGCTGTGGATCTGGATCTCCAGCGTGCTCAGCGGTACCGTCAAACGCGAAGACAAGGTGCCTCTGGCGGAGCGCCTGCGCACGCTGCAGTTCCTGGTGCCACCGGTGGTGGTGTTCGGCATCGTCATGGGCAGCCTGTACTTCGGCATCGCCACCACCACCGAAAGTGCGGCGCTGGGCGTGGTGGCGGCACTCAGCTTTGTCGCGCAATCGGGCAAGCTCAACTGGGAGCTGCTGCGCAACTGCTTCGTCAGCACCGCACGCGTGAGCGGCATGATCCTGCTGATCATCGTCGCCGCCTTCATCCTCAACCTCACGGTGAGCCTGACCGGTGTGGCCGAGGCCATGACCAAGTGGGTGGCGGGCCTGGGCCTGACGGCCACCGGCTTCATCCTGGCACTGATCGTGTTCTACCTGATCCTGGGCATGTTCATGGACGTGTTGTCCATGCAGGTCGCCACCATCCCCATCACCTTCCCCATCGCCGTGGCGCTGGGGGTGGACCCGGTGTGGTTTGGCATCTTCATCGTCCTGATGTGCGAGCTGGGCCTGATTACGCCACCGGTGGGCATGAACCTGTTCGTGGTGCACGGCATCCGACCCGATAAGGGTGGTCTGCAAGACGTGATCTGGGGCGCCCTGCCCTATGCACTGATCATGATTGGCTTCACCCTGCTGCTGCTGATGGTGCCCGGGCTGGCCACCTGGTTGCCGGGCCACATGTGAGGACGGTGTGATGAGTGAACTCCTGTGGCAACTGCCCGCCACCGAACTGACCCGCCGCTACCGCGATCGCAGCCTGACGCCATTGGACGTGACCCGGGCCTGCCTGGACCGGTTGGAAGCAGTGAACCCCAGGCTCAATGCGGTGGTGTTGCGCCGCGACGCGCAAGCTCTGCTTGAAGCCGAGGCGGCCACGCGCCGCTTCGATGCCGGACACCCGCTGTCGGCGCTGGACGGCATACCGCTGACGGTGAAGGACAGCCTCTACACCGCCGACATGCCCACCAGTTGGGGCTGCCGCGCGCTGGCCCAGCGCGGCACTGGCGAAGACGAGCATGCCGTGGCCCGGGCTCGAACCGCCGGCGCGGTGATCCTGGGCAAGACGAACGTGCCCGAGTTCGCGCTGGAGGGCTACACCGACAACCCCGTCTACGGCCCGACCGGCAACCCCTGGAACACGGAGCTCACACCCGGCGGTTCCAGCGGCGGCGCGGTGGCGGCGGTGGCGGCGGGCATAGGTCCGCTGGCCATCGCACAAGACGGCGGCGGCTCCATCCGCCGCCCGGTGTCGCATACCGGGCTGGTGGGGCTCAAGCCCTCGCTGAGTTCGGTGCCGCGCCAGCACGTCTTGCCCACGCTGCTGCTGGACTTTGAAATCATCGGTCCCATCGCCCGCACCGTGGCCGACACACGCCTGCTGTTCGGCGTGATGCGCGGCCCGGCGGTGGTGGACCGGCTCTCGCTGGCCGCTGCGCACGCGGCCACGCTGCCACGCCGCAACGGCCCCTTGCGCGTGCTGTATGTGGAACGCCTGGGCGACGCCCCGCTGGACCCCCAGATCGCCGCCAGCGTGGGCGCGGGCGTGGCCCAGCTCGCTGCGCTGGGTCACCACGTCGAGACCGGTGCACTGCCGCTGGACCTGGACTTCTTTGCCACCGCCTGGCCCCGCATTGGCCAGATGGGCCTGGCCAGCATGTTCGACCAGCACCCGGAATGGGAGGCCCAGGCCTCGCAGAAGTACCGTGACATGGCGGCACTGGGCAGCGCCCTGCCGGCCTCGCAACTGTGGCAGACACTGGAGCACGTGTGGCAGTTGCGGCGCGAAAGCGCGGCGCTGTTCGAGCGTTTTGATGTGGTGGTGATGCCTTCGGCCGCCGCCCTGCCCTGGCCCAAACGCGAGGCCTTCCCGCCGCGCATCGATGGACAGGACGTGGGTCCGCGTGGCCACGCCGTCTACACCGGCTGGGTCAACGCCGCCGGCCTGCCCGCGCTGGCCGTGCCCACCGCACCCTCGTCCGAAGGCTTGCCCATCGGCATGCAGATGGTGGGCGCCTACGGCAGCGATGACCAACTGCTTGACCTTGGCGCGTCCTTTGAAGCCACCTCACCCTGGGCCCACCGCTGGCCCACATTGACATGAAACAACCCCCACGCTCATCGCTTCGCGTATCGCTGCCCCCCAAGGGGGTGCGTCAGTGCCTTCGGGCAGCCGGGCGACACTGACCATGACCGACGACCTCATCGCACAAACCCTGATCGAAGCCCGCCGCAGCGGCCAGGTGGCCGACGCCACCAGCGTCGCCATCGCGGACGCCGCCCAGGCCTACCGTGTGCAGGCCCTGGTGGCGCAGGCCATGGGCTGGGACAGCGGCCCGCCCGCCCGCCACTGGAAATCGGGCGGACCGGGCCGCGACGCCACCCTGACCCACGCCCCGCTGCCTGCGGCCGGCGTGTGGGCCAGCCCGGCCGACGCGCGCGCGTGGTCTTTCCATTGGCGTGGCATCGAGGCCGAGATTGCCCTGCGCCTGGGGCAAGACGTGGACGCGGCGCTGGCGCAAAGCCTGACACCCGAGGCTGCTCCCGCGCTTGTCGATGCCATGGCGGTGAGCATCGAACTGGTCGATTCACGCTGGGCCCAGGCGCTGCAGGCCCCGGCCCTGCACAAGCTGGCCGACCTGCAATCACACGGAGCCCTCGTGCTGGGTGCGTGGCAGCCCTTTCGGGCCGTGGACTGGATGAAACAGCGCTGCGAGCTGCAAATCGGCGCGCAGCGGCAGGTTTTCACCGGCACCCACTCACTGGGCGACCCCACATGGCTGCTGCCCCCCTGGCTTCAGCACGCCACGCGCGGCGGCGCAGTGCTGCCAGCCGGCACGGTGGTCACCACCGGCACCTGGTGTGGCCTGCCGCTGGCCCAGGCGGGCGATGCCGTGCGCGTGCGCTTTGAAGGCATTGGCGAGGCAACGGTGCAGCTCTGAGGGCGCTGAACCGCCTGCGCACGCTCACATCAGACCGCGCCCGCCCGCGCCAACATCACCTGCAGCAGCACATCGGCCCCGGCGGTGATATGGGCCGGCTGGGCATCCTCGATTTCGTTGTGGCTGATGCCGTCCTTGCAAGGGATGAAGATCATGCCGGTGGGCGCCAGCCGCGCGGCGTACACCGCGTCATGGCCCGCACCAGAGACGGCAGGCATGTGCGAGTAACCCAGCCGCTGCGCGGCCTCGCCAATGGCCGCCACACAGCCAGCATCGAACACCTGGGCCGGGTAGCTGGACACCGGTTGGATGGTGATGGGCAAGCCCGTCGATGCGCTCAGCCGCGAAGCAAACGCCTTGACCTCGTCGGCCTGCTGGTCCACCAGCGCATCGGTGGCGTTGCGCAGGTCGATGCTGAACGTGACCTGCCCGGGGATGACGTTGCGGCTGTTGGGAAACACGCGCACCATGCCCACGGTGCCGCGCCCGTGTGGGCCGTGGCGCAGGGCTGAAGCCACCACCTCCTGCATGAGTTGCGCGGCCACCTGCATGGCGTCCTTGCGCAAAGCCATGGGCGTGGGGCCGGCGTGCGCCTCCATGCCGGTCACGGTGCAATCGAACCAGCGGATGCCCAGCACGCCTCCCACCACGCCGATGGTCACACCGGCGTCTTCCAGCACCGGCCCCTGTTCGATGTGGGCCTCGAAGTAGGCGCCGATCGGGTGTTGCCCCGGCACCTCGTCGCCGATGTAGCCGATGCGGGCCAACTCCTCACGCACCGTCTTGCCCTCGCTGTCGGTGGCGGCGTAGGCATGTTCCAGACTGAACGCGCCCGCGAACACGCCCGAGCCCATCATCACCGGCACAAAACGCGAGCCTTCCTCGTTGGTCCAGAAGACCACCTCGATGGGCGCTTCGGTTTCGATGCCGTGGTCGTTGAGGGTGCGCACCACCTCCAGCCCGGCCAACACGCCGTAGTTGCCGTCGAACTTGCCGCCGGTGGGCTGGGTGTCGATATGGCTGCCGGTCATGACAGGCGGCAAGGCGATGTTGCGCCCGGGGCGGCGCATGAACACGTTGCCAATCTGGTCCACGGTGACGGACATGCCGGCGGCGCGCGCCCAGCCCACCACCAGGTCGCGGCCCTGGCGGTCGAGGTCGGTGAGCGCGAGGCGGCACACGCCGCCCTTGTCGGTGCCGCCGATGCGGGCCAAGTCCATCAGCGATTGCCACAGGCGTTCGCCGTTGACGCGCAGGGCATGGGTATCGGAAACGGTGGCGGTGGTGTGTGACATGGCTGAACCTTCAACTGAACAGGCGCGCTGGCATGGAGAATGCAAGCCATGACAGCGCAGGAATAAAACGATGTTGCCGCTTGACCCTCAAACCCTGACACCCGAGGCCTTTGCGCCCTACGGCTTTGTGATCTCGGGCGCGCACGGCGCCCGCCGCCCCATCAACCACGGCAGCAGCCAGCGGGTGGACGTGCCCGGCACGCTGGACTTGCGAGCCCAGGATGGGAACCCGGTGCTCGCGGTGTTCCGCGCACGGGCGCAGGCACCTCAGGGCCCGTGGCACGAGCTGGAGCGCCACCGCCTGGGCTCGCAAAGCTTCGTGCCCCTGCAGGGCGCGCGGTGCATCGTGCTGGTGGCTGTGGGTGAGCATGCGCCCGACCCGGCCTCGCTGGCCGCCTTTGTGGTGGCCGGCCACCAAGGTTTCACCTTGAACGCCGGCACCTGGCACCACCCGCTGATCGCGCTGGACGACGGCGACTTTGTGGTGCTCGAACGCCAAGGCGACGCGGTGGACTGCGAGGTGCAACATCTGGCGGATCCGGTGACGCTGCGCTGCGACGGACTCACGCTGCGGTGATGCGCTCGGCCAGGCGCACCAGGCTGCGATCGCTGCCGGCGGGCCCCAACAAGGAGAGGCCCAGCGGCGCACCGCTGCGGCCGGCCAGCGGCAGCGACAGCTGCGGAAAACCCGACAAGCCAGTCACACACAACAGGCGGATGGCGCGGTTGCGGTAGTCCTCCAACGCGGCTTCGGGCTCGTTCACCAAGGGCGCGATGTCGGGCATGGTGGGCAACACCAGCACGCCGTCGCGGCCCAGCAGCTGCGCCAAGTGGGCGCGGAAGCGGTCGCGGAAGGCGCGGGCCTGCGCCACTTGCTGGTCGCTCACCTCACGCGCCCAGGCAAAACGTTGCGACACGCCCAGCCCCAGCGGGGGCGCGAAGCGGCGGATGAAAGCACCGTCCACCTTCCACGACTCGAAGCCCTGGATGTAGCGGAAGCTCCAGTACATGGCGTCCAGGTCATCCAGCACCACCTTGGCCGCACGCGCCTTGCCCAAAGCCGCGTCCACCTGCGCACGTGCGGGCTTGTAGGCTTTGAGCGCTGCAGGCGTGGGCAAGGCCCACAGGTCGGCGGGGGCCAGCAGCCGCACCACATCCGGCAGGGGCGTGGCGTCTTCGCCCAGCAGCACATCGGCCACGCGTGCGAAGGTGGGCACGTCGCGGGTGAACCAGCCGCAGGTGTCCTGGCTGGGCGCCAAGTCGAGCGCCCCCTCCAGGCTCACACGGCCATGGGTGGGGCGCAGGCCCACCAAGCCACAATGGCTGGCCGGCGCGCGCACCGAGCCACCGGTGTCGGTGCCCAGCGCAAAGTCGCACAACCCATTCGACACGGCCGAGGCCGACCCGCAGGACGACCCGCCGGCGATGCGGTCGGGCGCGGCGCCGTTGATGGGCGAGCCAAAGTGCGCGTTCTGGCCATTCATGGAGAAGGCCAGTTCGTCGGTGAGTGTCTTGCCGGCAAAACGCGCGCCTGCATCGAGCAGGCGTTGCACCGTGGGCGCTGTGCGCGTCTGGGTACCGGAGAGCGCCAACAGCAAGGGTTGCCCACCGCTGGTGGGGTAACCCGCTACGTGGAAAAGGTCCTTGACGCCAAAGCTCAGCCCCGCCAAAGGCCCAGTGCCGGCGTGGGGCACCGGTGCCTTGGGGTAAGGCATGAAGGCGTGGGCGGGGTCGTGCAAGACGTCGGTGTGGGCTTCGAACATGGCGGGGGTGTCTTTCAAACCGGGGACGGGACCAGGGTGTCGGCCACGCGCAGGCAGCGCACGCTGTGGCCAGCTTCAAGCCAGGTGACGTCGGGGCGGCTGGCCTCGCAGGCGGGCTGCGCCATCTTGCAGCGCGCCGCGAAGGCGCAACCCGTGGGCAAGGCGGTGAGGTCGGGTGGCGAGCCTGAGATGGTTTCCAGGCGTGTGCCTTTGGCCAGGGCACCATCGGCGCGGCTCTTGAGCAACGCCAGCGTGTAGGGGTGGCGGGGCGCGCGCAGCAGGGTGGCGGCCGGGCCCTCTTCCACGATGCGCCCGGCGTACATCACGGCAATGCGGTCGGCCACCTCCACGGCGGCACCGATGTCGTGGGTGACGAAGATGACCGACAGGCCCAGCTCGCGCTGCAGCTCGCGCAACAACAGCAGGATCTGGATTTGCACGGTGGCGTCGAGCGCGGTGGTGGGCTCGTCGGCCAACAACAGCTGGGGCCGGTTGGCCAGGGCCAGCGCGATCATGGCGCGCTGGCGCATGCCGCCCGACATCTCATGTGGGTAGGCTTGCAAGCGCCGCTCCGGGCTGGGAATGCGCACGCGCTCAAACAGTTGCAGCGCACGCTGGTGCGCTTCGGCCGCGCTCACGTTGCCGTGCCGGCGGATGGACTCCACGATCTGCGCGCCCACCGAATACACCGGGTCGAGTGCGAGCAAGGGCTCCTGAAAAATCATGGAGGCGACCTTGCCCCGGTAGTTGACCAGCTCACGGGTGCCGAGCTGGAGCACGTCCTGCTCGCCCACGCGCATCTCGCCTTCGATGCGGGTGCGTGCGGCCGGGTGCAGGCGCAGCAGGCTGCGCAGCGTGACGCTTTTGCCCGAGCCGGACTCGCCGATCAGCGCCACCACTTCGCCGCGCTTGACCTTCAGGTCCACACCGTTGACAGCCTCGACCGGCTTCTTGCCGCCGGTGAAGGTGATGCGCAGGTTGCGCACGTCCACAAAAGGGCGTTCCTGGGGCGTGTTCATGCGGCCTCCTTCAGCGCTTCGCCAACGGGTGCGGCGGTGTGGCCGCTGCCCGCCACGTGTTTCCAGCACGACACGATCTGGCCGTGGGCGGCTGGGGCCAGGCTGGGCATGCGCTGTGAGCACATCGGTTCGGCGCTGGCACAGCGGGTGTGGAAGCGGCAGCCCGAGGGCGGGTTGATGGGGTTGGGCGGGTCACCGGCCAGCGGCGGGGTTTCGGTGCGGTGGTCCGGGTCCATGGACGGGATGGACGACAACAGCGCCTGCGTGTAGGGGTGGGCCGGGTGGTCGAACAGGGTTTCGCTGTCGCCAATCTCGGCCACCTGGCCCAGGTACATCACCATCACGCGGTCGCTCATGTAGCGCACCACGTTGAGGTCGTGGCTGATGAAAACGTAGGTCAGGCCAAACTCGTCCTTGAGGTCGAGCAGCAGGTTGAGCACCTGGGCTTCCACCGACTTGTCGAGCGCGGACACCGCTTCGTCCAGGATGATGAGGCGCGACTGCAAGGCCAGCGCGCGGGCGATGTTGACGCGCTGGCGCTGGCCGCCGGACAACTCGTGGGGATAACGCTCGGCAAAGCGGTGTGGCTCCAGGCCCACGCGGGCCAGCAGGTCGCGCGCTCGCTCCACCGCCTCGCGGCGCGACACCCCGTGCACCTGCGGGGCAAAGGCGATGGAGTCTTCCATGGTCAGGCGTGGGTTGAGCGAGGCGTAGCTGTCTTGGAACACCATCTGCGTCTGGCGCCGGAACTGCTTGAGCGGCAGGGCCGCGCCACCCACGGTCTGGCCATCGAACACGATCTCGCCCCGGTCGGGCGCGATGAGTTGCATGAGCAGGCGTGCGGTGGTGGACTTGCCACAACCCGACTCGCCCACCACACCCAGGGTCTCGCCCTTGAGCACATCGAAGTCAATCCCATCCACGGCGCGCACCACACCGCCGCCGCGGCCCAGCACGTCCTTTTTGAGCGGGAAATGTTTGGTCAGCCCGCGCACGCTGAGCAAGGGCTGTTTGGGCCCGCCCACATCCACGTTGGTCAAAGGCATGGTGGTGGCCCTCACTGTTTGATTTCCATGGCCGCACGCAAACCGTCGGCCAGGAGGTTGAAGGTGATCGAGGTGATGAAGATCATCGCGCCCGGCAGCGCCGCGATCCAGGGCTGAACGTAAATAGCGGTGCGCAGCGTGTTGAGCATCAGCCCCCATTCGGGCTCGGGCGGCTTGACGCCCAGGCCCAGAAAGCTCAGGCCCGAGGCCAGGATCATGCTGACCGCAATCAGGCTGGTGGCGTACACGAAGATGGGCCCCAGCACGTTGCCCAGCACGTGCACCCGCACGATGGTGAAGGCGTTGGCGCCCGAGGCGCGCGCAGCGTCCACGAAATCGCGCCCACGGATTTGTGTGGTCACACTTTCGGCCACCCGCGCAATCGGCGGGATGAACACGATGGTCAACGAGATCAGCGAGTTGGTGATGCCCGCGCCCAGCGCGCCCGACAGCGCAATGGCCAGCAGCACCGAGGGAAAGGCGTAGAACACGTCGATGGTGCGCATCATGACGCTGTTGAGGCGGCCACCCGCGTAGCCGGCGGTGATGCCGATGAGCGAGCCCAGCACAAAGGCGCAGATGACGGGTGTGATGCCCATGAACAGCGACAGGCGCGCGCCCACCATCAGGCGCGAGAGCATGTCGCGCCCGAGTTCGTCGGTGCCCAGCGGATGGCCTTCAAAGCCAATGGGCTTGAGGCGCTTGAGCATGGACGAGGCGTAGGGGTCGCTGGGCGTGAGCAGCGAGCCGAACACCGCCAGCAACAGCAGCAACAACACGACCACGGCAGCGCCCACGGCCACCTTGTCTTTGAGGAAACGCCGGCCCACGGTCTGCCAGTAGCCGGGCGAACGCTCGAACGTGACGGCCGGCACCTTGCTGGCATCGACGGCAATTTGCATCATGTCTGTCTTTCCAGATGAGGGATCAGGCGCGAGCGATGCGCGGGTCGAGCAGGGTCTGGATCACGTCCACCACCAGGTTGAGCACCACGAAGAACATGGCCAGTACCAGGATGGTTCCCTGCAGCAGCGGCAGGTCGCGCTGGAAGATGGCGGCGTTGAGCAGGAAACCGGTGCCCGGCCAGGAGAACACGGTCTCGATCAGGATGGAGCCGCCCAGCAGGTAGCCCAGCTGCAGGCCCATCACCGCGAGCGCGGTGGGTGCGGCGTTCTTCACCACATGTTTGAACACGCCCAGGTCGGTGAGCCCCTTGGCGCGCAGGCCCACGATGAACTCTTGTGCCAGGATGTCGGCCACCAGGGCCCGCACGGTGCGCGCGATGATGCCCATAGGGATCACGCTCATGGTCACCGCCGGCAGGATCATGTGTTTGAAATGTTCCCAGTCCCACACCCAGTCGCCCGAGCCACCGGGGCCAGCACCGCCCGGGGGCAACCACATGAGGATGGACGAGAACACGATGACCAGCACCATGCCCAGCCAGTAGTGCGGCACGCTCACGCCGAGCACCGAGGTGAGGGACGCGGCTTTGTCGAGCCAGGAGTTCTGAAAATAGCCGGCCACAAAACCGAACAGACACCCCATCACAAAACCGATGAGTGTGGCCAGCACCGCCAGGCGCAGCGTGTTGCCCACGGCGCGCAGCACCTCCTCCGCCACCGCACGGCCGGACGCGATGGAGGTGCCCAGGTCCCCCTGCAAGGCACGCCACACCCAGCTTGCAAACTGCTCGGGGTAGGAGCGGTTGAAACCGTAGAGCTCGATGAGCTGCTCCTGCAGCTCCTGCGACGCATCGGGCGGCAGGATGGACACCAGTGGATCGCCAGGCGAGAGGTGCACCAGGGCAAAACACACCAAGGCCACACCCAGCATGATGGGCAGGGTGTAGACCAGACGGCGCAACAGAAATCCAATCATGGACCGGCTCCAGATTCAGACAAAAAAACCAGGCCGGCGGCGCCCCGTTGCCGAGGCACCGCACACAAGCCAGTTCGAGGCCAGGGTCAGTCGACGGAGACCGGCGCGAGGTCGATGAACCAGCTGCGCGGCTGCACCACGCCCTTGACCTTGGCGCTCATGGCGCGCGGCCCCACGTCGTGCGCGATCCACACAAACGGCGCCTCTTCCACGATGCGGGCGTGCAGCTTGGCCAGCGCCTCATCACGCGCCTTGTCGTCGAAGTTGTTGCGCGCGTCGGCGATCAGCTTGTCGAACTCGGCGTTGCCGAAATGGCCCCAGTTGTTGGACACCGGCGGGAAGGTCTTGGTGCTGGTGAAGCGCACCAGCCCAAAGAAGGGGTCCATGGCCGCGTAGCTCACGTTGATGGCGTGCGCACCGTTGGCGGTCGGGTCCTTGGCGCCACGGCGCCAGTTGGTGAACAGGGTGTTCCACTCGATGACGTCGAACTCGACATCGAAGAAACACTGCTTGAGCGACTGCTGCACAAACTCGTTCATGGGCAACGGCTGCATCTGGCCCGAGCCGGACGCCGAGATCTGCACCTTGACCTTGAGCGGCTTGGCCGCGCTGTGGCCGGCCTGCGTCATGAGGGCCTGCGCGGCCTTCACGTCGTATTTGATGTCGAACTTGGGGTTGCCCCACCACGGGTGGCCCGGCGGCACGGTGCCCTTGGGCACGGCCATCATGCCGCCCAACATGGTTTTCATGCCCTCGCGGTCCACACACAGGTTGGCGGCGTGGCGCACACGTTTGTCCAGCCAGGGCGAGCCCTCGGCAAACGACAGCTGCCAGGGCCACACGTGTGGCTGCGCGTTGCTGTAGATCTTGAAGCCGCGGCTGGTGATCTGCGGCATGGCATCGGGCGCGGGCGCCTCGATCCAGTCCACCTGGCCCGACAGCAGTGCGGCCGTGCGGGCATTGGCCTCAGGCATGGGCACCAGCACCACGCGGTCGAGCTTGGTGGTGCGTTTGGGGTCCCAGTAGGTTTTGTTGGCCACCAGCTCCAGGCGCTCGCGCGGCACAAAACGCGCCATCTTGAACGGGCCGGTGCCGGACGCATCGGCGGCAAAGGCGGTCCAGGCGTTCTTGGCCTTGTCGGCCGGGGTGGCGCCGGCTGCGGCCTCGAACTTCTTCTGCCAGTGTGCCGGCGAGGCCATGAACAGGTTGGTCAGATTCAGCGGCAGGAAGGCATCGGGCTCGCTCGTGGTCAGCTCCACCGTGAGGTTGTCGATCTTGCGGGCGGTGCGCAGCGTGGGCATGCGCGAGGCGGTCACACCCACCTGGCTGGCGTCGAAATGCACCGCGTCTTTGTCCAACACCTTTTGCACGTTCCACACCACGGCATCCGCGTTGAAGTCGGACCCGTCATGGAACTTGACCCCCGGGCGCAGCTTGAACACCCACTTGGTCTTGTCCTTGGCGTCCACCGCCCACGAGGTGGCCAGGCCCTGGATCAGCACGCTGGGCGCATCGGCCTTGGACAGGTCGAAGTGGGTCAACGCATCAAACATGGGGATACCGGTGAAACGGTTGCCCTCGAAACCCTGGTCAGGCTGACCCAGGGTGCGCGGGATGTCGGCCGCCGTCATGGCGATGCGCAGCACCTTTTCCTGCGCCAGAGCGCCTTGGGCGGTGGCCAGCGACAACACGCCAGCGGCCAGCGCGAGCTGCAAGGCCTTGGGGGCAAAACGGGGCAACGGGGACAACTTGCTCATGAACAGACTCCATTGAAGTGGAAAGGGCAGAACGCTTGCATGTGTGCAGGCAACGGGTCACGGAACACACTCGGCACCAACCCGTAAGCAGACAGCGTGCCAACTTTCAACGGGTCTATTTATTGCATTTATACATATAAATAGGATTAAACTTTTCAGTGCAAACCCTAGCTTGGTGCAGGCGCCACGCCGTTGCGGTGCGGAGCGCACCAAGGCGGTGAAGCGCTGACAATGGCGGCACAGGAACCAAGAAAGTCGAGGCGTACATGGCAAGGACCATGCCCGAACAGCGGGGCATCAAACAACTCAAGCGGTCCGATCTGGTGGCCGAGGAAATCAAACGCCTGATCACCGAGCGCAACCTCAACCCGGGCGACAAGCTGCCGCGCGAAATCGAGTTGCAGCAGCAGTTCGAGGTGAGCAAGGGCACCATCCGCGAGGCGCTGAAATCGCTGGAGGTGCAAGGGCTGGTGAAGATTTCCACCGGCCCCAGTGGCGGCGGCACCATCGCCGAGGTGCCACTCAACCGCACCCTGCAGTTCATGCAGAACTACCTGTTCTTCCAGGACGTGACCATCGACCACATCTACACCGTGCGCCAGATGCTGGAGCCGGAGCTGGCCGCCAGCGCCGTGCCCCACCTGACCGAAGAACACTTCCACGCGCTGGAGCACAGCATCAGCTGCTGCGACCCCACACAAAGCGCGGAAGACCTGCTCAGCCAGCGGCGCGAGGACGTGCATTTCCACGACATCCTGGCCGCCGCCAGCCCCAACCCCTTTCTGCGCTTCACCTGCGAGATCATCAACGAGATGATTCGCGAGCTGATCGTCTACGGCAACCGCACGCCCTTGTCGGAGCACCGGCGCTTTGGCGAAGTCAACGCCGACTTCCACCGCGACATCCTGAACGCGGCCCGCGCACGCGACGCCGACGAGGTGCGCCGCCTGATGAGCGAGCACATGCGCGATGCGGCGGCCAGCGTCAAGCGCATGAAAGGCCGCATCCAGGGCCGACTGATCCTGGACACCGAGGGCACCCGCCGGCCCGCCGCCGCCAAAACGAGCGCTGGCACGGCACGTGCAACCCCGGCTGCCGCCACCACCACCCGCAAAAAAGCCCCCACATGAAACTGCTGCTGATCAACCCCAACACCACACAAGCGATGACCGACGCCATCGCGGTGGCCGCACGGGCGGTGGCCACGCCCGGTACCGAAATCGTGGCGGTGCAGCCCAGCTTTGGTCCGGTGTCCATCGAGTCGCATTACGACGAGGCCTTTGCCGCGGCCGGCGTGGCGGAACAGGTGCGGCTGGCGGCAGCGTGGCGGCCCGACGCGGTCGTGATCGCCTGTTTTGGCGATCCTGGCCTGGAAGCCGCACGCGAAGCCACGGAAGCGCCCGTGTTGGGCATCGCGGAAGCGGCCTTTCACGCGGCCGGCATGTTGGCCACCGGCTTTTCGGTGGTCACCACCCTGACGCGCACCTGCATCATGGCCGAGCGCCTGTTGCAGCGTTACGGCGCCGACCAGCACTGCCGGGGCGTGCACGGCACCGACATCCCGGTGCTGGACCTGGAGGGCTGTGGCGTTGAGACGCTGCAGCAGATCGAAGAAGCCGCGCGCGACGCCCTTGCGCGCGACCGCAGCGGCGCCATCGTGCTGGGCTGCGCCGGCATGGCGCCGCTGTGCGCCACCTTGAGCCACCGCCTGGGCGTGCCGGTGATCGACGGGGTGGCGGTGGCGGTGAAATTTGCCGAGGCGCTGGTGGGCCTGGGCCTGCGCACCAGCAAACACGGCGACTACGCACCACCGCTGCCCAAGCCTTTTGTGGGCTGGGCCAGCGGCCTGCGCTGGTGAAGCAAGGGCTTCAACGGTGGGCTTGCAACAAGGCCTGTCGAAAGGTGTCGGCCACCCGCAAAGGCGCAGGCGCCCGCCGGCAGATGCTGGCAAAGCTGCAGCGGTAAAACAAGGTGCGTGGTGCCACCGCGCGCATGCGGCCGGCGGCCACAAAGGCCTGCGCGTAATGGTCGGGCAAGAAGCCCACGTAAGCACCTGACAACACCAACGTGGCCACGGCCTCCTGGTCGCTGGCGGTGGCGGCGCGCTCCAGCCGGCGCTCGTGCGTGAGCGCCATGTTGGGCGAGTGGTAACCCAGCGCGGCAAGGTCCTGGCGGCGCAGATCGGCCCAGCCGTGGCGGCCAGTGGCGTCACCAAACCACGGGTGCCCTTGGCCGGCGTACAGGTACATGGTCTCGTCAAACAACGGGTCGTAGCTCAGGCTGTCCGAGCGTCGGTGTTCGGGGATGATGCCCAGGTGGTACTGGCCGTCGATGACTCCGCGCTCGATCATGGCGATGGTGCCCACGTGCATGTGCAGCGTGACCTGCGGCGCCTGCTGGCGAAACGCCGCCACCGCCTGCGCGATGTGGGCCTGCGGGTTGCTGACGGTTTTTTCGAACACCGCCACGTGCAGGTCACCGCCCAGCCGCCGGTGCACGTCGTGCAGGCTGCTGCGGAAAGCGTCTGTCGCGGCCAACAACTGCTCGGTGGCGGCGTAGATCTGCTCGCCCTCGGGCGTGAGCGCAAACCCGGCGCGGCCACGCCGACACAAGACCAGGCCCAGGCGCGTTTCCAGGTCCTTCACATGTCGGCTGATGGTCGACATGGCCAGGTTCAGCTCCAGCTCGGCCGACGCCATGCCGCCGCAGTCCACCACGGCCTTGAAGACGCGCAGCAAGCGCAGGTCGGCATCGCTGAGTTGCCCCAACTTGTGCGCGTTGGGCGCCACGGTTTTCACTTGCATAAAACTTCAACCAAGCTGAGATAAGTTGTCATTTTCAAGACTAACACGGGTGCCCAGAATCGCACCATCCCCCAACCGGAGCCTTCCATGGACATGACCGACAGCCAGCGCCTGAACCCCGCCGTGCGCACCGATGCCGAGTGGCTCGCCACGCACTGGATGCCCTACACCGGCAACCGCCAGTTCAAGGCCGATCCGCGCCTCATCGTGGCCGCCCAAGGCGCCTACTTCACCAGCCACGACGGCCGCCAGATCTTCGACGGCCTGTCGGGCCTGTGGTGCAGTGGCCTGGGTCACGGCCGCAAAGAAATCACCGAAGCGGTGAGCCGGCAGGTGGCCACGCTGGACTATTGCCCCGCCTTCCAGTTCGGCCACCCGCTGTCCTTCGAGCTGGCCAACAAAATTGTGGAGCGCATGCCGGCTGGCCTCAACCGCGTGTTCTTCACCGGCTCGGGTTCGGAGTCGGCCGACACCTCGCTCAAGATGGCCCGCGCCTACTGGCGCGCCAAGGGTCAGGCCAGCAAAACCCGCCTGATCGGCCGCGTCAAGGGCTACCACGGCGTCAACTTCGGCGGCATCTCGGTGGGTGGCATCGTGGCCAACCGCAAGTTGTTTGGCCAAGGCGTGGAGGCCGACCACCTGCCCCACACCCAGCCCGCCAACGGCAGCTTTTACAAGGGCATGCCGCCCACCGGCCAAGAACTGGCCGACCACCTGCTGGACCTGATCGCCCTGCACGACGCCTCCAACATCGCGGCCGTCATCGTCGAGCCCTTCTCGGGTTCGGCCGGTGTGGTCATCCCACCCGTGGGCTACCTGCAGCGCCTGCGCGAGATTTGCACCGCGAACAACATCCTGCTGATTTTTGACGAGGTCATCAGCGGCTTCGGGCGCTCGGGCGCCTGGACCGGCGCCGAGGCCTTTGGCGTCACGCCCGACCTGCTCAACTTCGCCAAACAGGTCACCAACGGCGCACAGCCGCTGGGCGGCGTGGTGGCCAAGCAGGAGGTCTACGACACCTTCATGGCGCAGGGTGGCCCGGACTACATGCTGGAGTTCCCGCACGGCTACACCTACTCCGCCCACCCGGTGGCGTGTGCGGCCGGCGTGGCGTCCATGGACCTGCTGGCCAGCGACAACGCGGTGCAGCGCGTGCGCGAACTCGCGCCCTATTTCGAGAACGCGGTGCACGGCCTGCGCGGCGCCCAACACGTGGCCGACATCCGCAACTACGGCCTGGCCGCCGGCATCACCATCAGCCCGCTGCCGGGCGAGCCGGCCAAGCGCCCCTATGAGATCGCCATGGCCATGTACGCCAAAGGTTTCTACGTGCGCTACGGCGGCGACACCATCCAACTGGCGCCCCCCTTCATCAGCACGCAGGCCGAGATCGACCGCCTGGTGAGCGCCTTGGGCGACACCTTGAACACCACCGCCTGACCCCCCTGAACATGAGCCACCCCATTCCCCATTTGATCAACGGCCGCCGCACCGATGGCGGCACCCGCACACAGCCCGTCTACAACCCCGCCACCGGCGCCGTCAGCGGCCAGGTGCAGTTGGCCGACGCGCTCACCGTCGATGCGGCCATCGCCTCGGCACAGGCGGCCTTCCCGGCCTGGCGCAACACGCCACCGCTCAAGCGTGCACGCGTGATGAGCCAGTTCAAGGTGCTGCTGGAGCAACACGCCGAAGCCATCTGCGCGCTCATCACCGCCGAACACGGCAAGGTGCTGGCCGACAGCTTGGGCGAACTGCAGCGTGGCATCGAAAACGTGGAGTACGCCAGCTACGTGACCGAACTGCTCAAGGGCGAACACAGCCGCAACGTCGGCCCTGGCATCGACTCGTGGAGCGAACACCAGGCCCTGGGCGTCACCGCCGGCATCACGCCCTTCAACTTCCCGGCCATGGTGCCGCTGTGGATGTGGCCCATGGCCGTGGCCTGTGGCAACACCTTTGTGCTCAAGCCCAGCGAGCGCGACCCCAGCAGCGCGCTCTACATCGCCGAACTGGCGCTGCAGGCCGGCCTGCCGCCGGGCGTGCTCAACGTGGTGAACGGCGACAAGGAAGCGGTGGATGTGCTGCTGACCGACCCGCGCGTGAAGGCCGTGAGTTTTGTCGGCAGCACACCGATTGCCGAGTACATCTACGCCACCGGTTGCCAACACGGCAAACGTGTGCAGGCCCTGGGTGGCGCCAAAAACCACGCGGTGGTGATGCCCGATGCCGACATCGGTAACGCGGTGAGCGCGCTGATGGGCGCTGCCTACGGCTCGTGTGGCGAACGTTGTATGGCCATCCCGCTGGTGGTGGCGGTGGGTGACACCACGGCCGACGCGGTGATCGCCGGCCTGAGCGCCGAGATCGCCAAGATGAAGGTGGGGCCCGGCACCGAAGCCAGCTGCGACATGGGCCCGCTGGTGACCCAAGCGCATTTTGAAAAGGTGCGCGGCTACGTGGACCAAGGCGTGAATGAGGGCGCCACGCTGGTGGTGGATGGCCGCAGCCTCAAGGTGCCCGGCCATGAAGCCGGTTACTTCCTCGGCCCCTGCCTGTTTGACCACGTCAAGCCCGGCATGCGCATATACCAGGAAGAAATTTTTGGCCCCGTGCTGGGCGTGGTGCGCGTGCAGACGCTGCAGGAAGCGATGGACCTGATCGACGCGCACGAGTACGGCAACGGCACCTGCATCTTCACCCGCGACGGCGAGGCCGCGCGTTTCTTCACCGACCACATCCAGGTGGGCATGGTGGGCGTCAACGTGCCGCTGCCGGTGCCCGTGGCCTACCACTCGTTTGGCGGCTGGAAACGCAGCCTGTTTGGCGACCTGCACGCCTACGGCCCCGACGCCGTGCGCTTCTACACCAAGCGCAAAACCATCACGCAGCGTTGGCCCTCGGCCGGTGTGCGCGAAGGTGCGGTGTTCAGCTTCCCGTCAAGCCGCTGAGGCCGTCACCGCCGCAAGCCCAGGGCGGCGTGTTGGGGATTGAGCGCGGGCAAGGCGGAAGCGGTCAAAGTATTGAACAATGACCGCATGAGCCCAAGCACCCCCTACACCCCACCCCGCGTCTGGACGCCGCCTGCCGCCAGCGGCGGCCAGTTTGCCAACATCAACCGCCCCACCGCAGGCGCCACGTTTGAGAAAGACCTGCCGGTGGGCAAACACCCGCTGCAGCTCTACTCGCTGGGCACGCCCAACGGCGTGAAGGTGACGGTGATGCTGGAGGAATTGCTGGCGGCCGGCCACCAGGGCGCGGAGTACGACGCCTGGCTGATCCGCATCCGCGATGGCGAACAGTTTGGCAGCGGCTTTGTGGCCGCCAACCCCAACTCCAAGATCCCGGCGCTGGTGGACCGCAGCGGCCCCACACCCCAGCGGGTGTTCGAGTCGGGTGCCATCCTGATGTACCTGGCCGAGAAGTTCGGGGCCTTCATCCCGTCCGACGGCCCGGCGCGCGCAGCCTGCCTGTCGTGGCTGTTCTGGCAGATGGGCAGTGCGCCCTTCCTGGGCGGTGGCTTTGGCCACTTCTACGCCTACGCACCGACCAAAATCGAATACGCCATCGACCGCTACGCCATGGAGGTCAAGCGCCAGATGGACGTGCTCGACCGCCACCTGACCGAACACCGCTACCTGGCCGGTGACGACTACAGCATCGCCGACATGGCGACCTGGCCCTGGTACGGCCTGCTGGCCAAAGGCCAGCTGTACGAAGCGGGCGAGTTTTTGCAGGTGCACGAACACACCCATGTGCTGCGCTGGGCCAACGAGATCGCACAACGTCCCGCCGCCAAGCGCGGTCGCATGGTCAACCGCGTGACCGGACCGTTGAACACGCAGCTGCACGAGCGCCACGATGCCAGCGACTTCGACACCCGCACCCAAGACAAACTGCAGGCGCCCACATGATCACCTTCTACGACTGCGCCACCGCCCCCAGCCCGCGCCGCACGCGCCTCCTGCTGGCCGAAAAAAAGGTGCCACACGACACGGTGATGATCGACCTGCGGCAAGGCGAGCAAATGAGCGAGGCCTACCGCGCCATCAACCCGCAGTGCACCGTGCCCGCGCTGCGCACCGACGAAGGTGTGGTGCTGACCGACAACGCGGGCATTGCCGCTTACCTGGAAGCGCGTTTCCCCGAGCCCCCGCTGATGGGCACCACGCCGCTGGAAAAGGCCGAGATCGCCAGTTGGCACTGGCGGGCCGAATTTGAAGGGCTGATGGCCATTGCCGAGGCCTTGCGCAACAGCTCGCCCGCCATGGCCGGCCGTGCCCTGCCCGGGCCGGTGAACTACCCCCAGATTCCCGAGTTGGCGCAGCGTGGCCTGGCCCGCGTGGCCCAGTTTCTGGTGGTGCTCAACGACCGCCTGGCCCAGCGCGAGTACGTGGCCACCGAGCGCTTCAGCATCGCCGACATCACCGCCGCGGTGGCGGTGGACTTCGCGCGCGTGGTGAAGATCAAACCCGACGAACGCCACCCACACGTGCAACGCTGGCGCGCCCTGCTGGCGCAGCGCCCAGCCTTCGCCGCCTGAACCCATGAGCCGGCTGCAAAGCGAAATCGAACGCCTGTACGGCACGCCGCCCGGTGAAGGCGACACCGCCGTGCGCGCGGTGGTGCTGGAACTGGCCCGCCCCGCTGACTGGCCGCGCCTGGCGCAGGTGTGGCAGGGCGTCCAGGCCGACCTGGGCTGGCCCGCACCGGCCATCGCGGTCAACGGGGTGGACGGCTACCAGCTGTGGTTCTCGCTGGCCCAGCCGCTGCCGCCGGCCGAGGCGCACAGCCTGCTGGGCCGCCTGTGCCAACGTTACCTGGGCGACATCGCCCCCGAGCGCCTGCGGCGGATCGCCGGCCACCCGCCCCCCACGCCCCGGCAGGTGGCGGCCGATGCGTGGTCGGCCTTCGTGACCTCCGATCTCGCGGCGGTGTTCGCCGACACGCCCTGGCTGGACCTGCCGCCCGGTGAAGACGCGCAGGCGGAGCTGCTGGGGCGGCTCTCGCCCATCCCTGCCCAAGACCTGCGCGCTTTGAGGGCAGAGCCCGTGGTACACGCAGCAACTGTGGCTGCCACCGCCCCGGCACCGCGCGCCTCGGACGATGAAGTGCGCCAGTTCCTGCTCGGCGTGATGCGCGATCCGGCCGTTGCGCTGGCACTGCGCATCGACGCGGCCAAGGCCTTGTTGCGCTAGGGCCTGTTCACACTATTTTTCCGAGATGCGTTGCGAGTCAAAAAGGCCATGCGCAAGGCGCGAAACGCCGCCGGGGTA
>NZ_JBHTBZ010000024.1:95078-167092 GCF_042665235.1 Hydrogenophaga defluvii
ATATTGGCCAGACGCGCCGGCAACTGAATTTTCACAGGAGACTTTTCATGGCACTCATTTCCCTGCGGCAACTGCTGGACCACGCTGCCGAACACAGCTACGGCGTACCGGCTTTCAACATCAACAACCTGGAGCAAATCCTGTCCATCATGCAGGCGGCCGAGAGGTGCGACGCACCCGTCATCCTGCAAGCCAGCGCGGGCGCCCGCAAGTATGCAGGCGAGCCGTTTCTGCGCAAGATGGTGGAGGCGGCGGTGGAGATGTACCCACACATCCCCATCGTCATGCACCAGGACCACGGCGCTTCGCCGGCCGTGTGCCAGCAGTCCATCCGCAGCGGTTTTTCGAGTGTGATGATGGATGGTTCGCTGCTGGAAGACGCCAAAACACCCGCAAGCTACGACTACAACGTGGCGGTCACGCGCGAAGTGGTGAAGTTTGCCCACGCGGTGGGCGTGTCGGTGGAGGGCGAGCTGGGTTGCCTGGGATCGCTGGAAACCGGCGAGGCGGGTGAAGAAGACGGCGTGGGCGCCGAGGGCAAACTCAGCCACGACCAGATGCTGACCGACCCCGAGCAAGCACGCGACTTTGTGGCACAAACCGGCGTGGATGCGCTGGCCATCGCCATCGGCACCAGCCACGGCGCCTACAAGTTCACCCGCCCGCCCACGGGCGACATCCTCGCCATCGACCGCATCGCCGCCATCCACCAGGCCATTCCCAACACCCATTTGGTGATGCACGGATCGAGCAGCGTGCCGCAGGAGTGGCTGGCCGTGATTCGCGAGTTCGGTGGCAACATCAAGGAAACCTACGGCGTGCCGGTGGAAGAGATCGTGCGCGGCATACGGAACGGTGTGCGCAAGGTGAACATCGACACCGACATCCGCCTGGCCATGACCGGGGCCATGCGCCGCACCATGGCACAAACACCGGGCGAGTTCGACCCGCGCAAGTTCTTCAAGGACGCCACCCTGGCCGCGCGCGACATCTGCGTGGCGCGCTTTGAGGCCTTTGGGTGTGCCGGCCAGGCCAGCCGCATTCAGCCGGTGGCCATGGAAAAAATGGTGGCGATGTACGCATGAGCCCCCACGCTCCGCCGCTGCGCGGGTCGCTTCCCCCGAGGGGGCTGACCTGACTTGGGGCGGCCAGGCGCCAGGTTGCCCGGAGGTCAGCCGCGGGCGCGCCAAGCGCCCGCCAGCACGCCCAGGCACAAGGCCATGATCAGCATGAAGTTGAGGAAAGACCAGTTGGCGATCGTCAGGCCCAGGAAGGTCCAGTCAATGGCCGCGCAGTCGCCGCCGCCTTTGAAGATCATGGGGATGGCGCGCTTGAGCGGGAAGGTTTCGATCATCCCGTAGAAGTCGCGCCCGCAGGTGACGATCTCGGGCGGGTTCCACTGCAAAAAGCTCTGGCGGGCGGCCACAAAGGCACCGAACCCGGCGATGAGCACCACCAGGCCGCTGGCGCCCAACGCGGCCTTGCGGCCGGGTATGAACGCCGCCAAGCCGGCCACCAAAGCCACCAGCACCAGCGCATAACGCTGCACGATGCACATCGGGCAAGGCTCCAACCCCTCCACGTGCTGCAGGTACAGGCCAAAGGCCAACAAGGCAATGGCCCCCAGAGCGATGACAGCCAATACGGTTCGGGGGTGCAGGCCCATGCGCTCAAGCAGGCTGGGGTGGTAGGTGGGCAAAGCGGTGGACAAAACGCATTCCTCAGGACAAAACACACATAAGACGGGGCAGGCGCCTGGGCCCACATTGTCGTGCAAGGCGTGGCAGCACTTGAACGCCTGCCCTCCAGAGCCACCGCAGCGCACAAAAGTTCCAGCGCCCGGCGACCGTGCCACCCTCAGCAGCCAAGGGCCGTCCAAAGCTTGCTACAGTCTCGCCACTTCGCATTCCCAAGGATCCCCCATGGCACGCACCGTCAACTGCATCAAGCTCGGCAAAGAAGCCGAAGGCCTCGACTTCCCGCCCTACCCCGGCGAACTCGGCAAACGCATTTATGAAAGCGTCAGCAAAGAGGCATGGCAAGGCTGGCTCAAGCACCAGACCATGCTGCTCAACGAAAACCGCCTGAACCTGGCCGATGCGCGTGCCCGCCAGTACCTGGCACGCCAGATGGAAAAACACTTCTTCGGCGAAGGCGCCGACGCTGCGGCCGGCTACGTGCCGCCTGCCGAACAGTGAAAGTGAACGGGGGCGTCGTCTGCGGGACTGAGGGCGGCAAGCCTGACCTCCCCCGCGTTGACGGCGTCTCCCGTGCTCACACTGGCGCCGAAGGCCTGCAAGAGGCCCGACAGGTTTTCCTCCAGGGTGGCGGTCTGCCGCCCCATTGGCGTGGCCGAGACGCTTTCATCGTGCTTGAAACCCGTTTTGGTCTGGGCCTGAACTTTTTGGCCACCTGGGCCGCCTGGCGCGACGACCCACATCGTCCCCGTTTGCTCCACTACGTGGCAACCGAGGCCCATCCGGCAAGCGCCCAAGACCTCCTCCAGGCGGCCGAAAACTGGCCTGAACTCGCCCCCATGGCGCAAGCCCTTGCCCACCGCTGGTGGGGCCTGCTGCCCGGCACACATCGGATCAGCCTGGACAGTGGCCAGGTGCTGCTGACCCTGGGCATAGCCGACGGCCACGAATGGCTGGCCCATCAGCACTTCTTGGCCGACACGCTGTACCTCAGCAGCATCGATGCCGACCATTCCTCCGGGATGTGGGCGCCAGAACTGATGAGCGCCCTGGCCCGCCGTTGCCGGCCCGGCGCACCGTTCGCCACCTCAACAGGGGCAGAACCGGTGCGTGCGAGCCTGACTGCCCACGGTTTTGTCGTCGAAACTGAGTCAAGGCGGCCAATCGAGCAAGACAGCCTGCACGGTCGCTTTGCACCGCCTTGGTCTGCACACAAGCCGCTGCCCCAACGCCCCCAGTTGACCTCGGCTGTTGTCATTGGCGGCGGCCTGGCAGGTGCCGCGATGGCAGCCAGCTTGGCACGCCGCGGGCACACGGTCACCGTGCTGGACCAAGCGGCACACCCCGCAGCCGGTGCCTCGGGATTGCCTGCAGGTCTGTTTGGGCCCCACCTGTCCACCGACGACGCTTGGCTCTCGCAAATCACCCGCGCCGGCATGCGCTGTACGTGGCAAACCCTGCATGACTACGCCGATCTGGACGGCTCCTGGGGTGCCACGGGCGTACTGGAGCACCGCGTTGGACGTGGTCGCCACTGGCCTCATGCCAACGTTGAAGCCGGCCGCGACTGGACCCGGCCTGCCGACCCCGACACACTGCGCGCAGTCGGCCTACCACCCGACGCGCCTGCCTGGTGGCACGAGCGGGCTGGCTGGATACAACCGGCCGCCCTCGTTCGCGCACTGCTGGCCCAGCCTGGCATCCAATGGCAGGGGCGCTGTCATGTCAGCACCATCACGCGCACGGCCAGCGGCTGGCACGTGTGCGACCCCACGGGCAACACGCTGGCCGAAACCGACTGGCTCATCGTGGCCGCCGGCCCCGCTACCCGCACGCTGCTGGCGGGGCCATTGGCTGCGCTGCGTCCGCAGGGCTTGCCCCTGAACGAGGTGCGTGGTCAGATGACCGGCCAGCTACACGCTGCCCAGACACCGCGCCTGCCCCGCTTCGCCATCAACGGCCACGGCGCGCTGATTCCGCATGTGCCCAGCGCCGAGGGGCCCGCCTGGTACTGCGGGGCCACCTTCGACCGCAGCCGCCAGACCGCACTGCTCGATGCGGCCGACGACGCCGCCAATCTCGCCAAATTGGGCGAGCTGCTCCCGGAACTGGGAGGCGCCTGCGCAAACAGTGCGCGTGCCGAGATGAGCCGCCCCTGGTCGGGCGTGCGCTGCACTGTGGCCGATCGCGTTCCCCTGGTCGGCCCCATCGCACCCCATGCACTGCCCGGCCTGTGGGTGAGCACAGCCATGGGCGCACGCGGCCTGTGCCTGGCACTGCTGTGCGGCGACATTGCAGCGGCGTGGCACGGCCACGAACCCCTTCCGTTGGATGACCGGCTGGCGCGGCACCTCGCCGCTCAGCGTTTCATGCATCAGTTGTGAAGCATCAGGAGGTGCTTACTGACCTCTTGATGCGCAACATCGGAGGCTGGCAGCCAACAGTGACGATGACTACGCGCTCGCTCAAGACGGCACCCGTTCCCAGACGCGCTTGATCCACGTGCAGCTCGCGCGAGTGAATGGTGCCAGGCAGATCTAGGGCCTGTTCACACTATTTTTCCGAGATGCGTTGCGAGTCAAAAAGGCCATGCGCAAGGCGCGAAACGCCGCCGGGGTATGCCCCCGGCAAGGCTTCGCAACGCCGCGCATGGCCTTTTTGGCCGCAACCCGGAGGGAACGGGGTGACAACAGCGCCACTCGTCGTTGCACTCCTAGGCCAGACGCCCAGTCTGGCCGTCGTCGCGCGTCTAGATTGGCGCTGTTGTCACCCCGTTCGCACTCGGAAAAATAGTGTGAACAGGCCCTAATCAGGCCGTCGCAGCCAAACGCGCCAGCAAGGCGTCGCGCTCGGCGCGCAGCGCCTGGTTCTCGGCGGTGAGCTGCTGCACTTGCTGCATCAGCGCCGCCATATCCGGCGGCGCGCCCGCAGGTGCCTCAGCGGTCTCGGCGGCTTCAGCGAGCGCGGTGTCGCGTGGCTTGCGTTTGGCCTCGCGCACGGTTTTGGCGGCCCGCTTCAAGGCCTCGGGGCCGCCTTCTGCGGCGGCCTTTTGCTCCGGCTCGGGCAGGCTGGCCACGGCGGCTGCGGCGCTCAAAGACAGGGTGCCGGACTTCACCGCCTCCACCACCTCGGGCGCGGCCTGCTTCTGGATTTTTTCGATCTGCACCACCTGGCTGCTGCTCAGGCGCGCGGCGCGTGCGATGTCTTCGCGGCTTTTCAAGGGTGCGGGCTCGGGTTGCGGCGTGCGCTCTGCCGCCGCTTCCAGCGCGGCCTCGGTCGGTGGCTCGGCCAGAAACTGGCGCCGCCGCTCGGCCACGATTTCGCGCTTGCGCAGCGCCAGCACACCGCGCTGAAAATCCGACACGCTGCGCCGGCCCAGGTGCTGGTCGATCATCCACAGGTGCACGTCCTCCATCGACTGGAAGCGCGGGTTCTGCACGGTGTTGAAGGGCAGGCCGTGTTTCTGGCAGATGCCATAACGGTTGTGCCCATCCACCAGCAGGTCGCCCCACAACACCAGCGCGTCGCGGCAGCCCTCGGCCAGCAGGCTGCGCTCCAGCGCTTCGTGTTCTTCGGGGGTCAGGGGGTCGATGTAGGCCTTGAGTTCTTCGCTGACGACGATGTTCATGGCAAATGGGGACGGCAAAAGGGGCTGGATTGTAGAGGCCACCCGGCCCGGTAAAATCGCCGCCCCAACGCTTCTTGAACCCCCATGCACTACTCCGTCTCGCACCACAAGCTCAACCAGCTCCTCGCCGCCCAAGGCCTCAAAAGTGGCGACGCCGCCGGCATCGACCAGCTGTTTGGTGGCACCGACGGATACTACTGGTTTGGCACGCTGCGCGACATGTGCCCACCGGGCAAGACCATCATCTGGGACGACCTGTACCAGATGGTCAACGCCATCCAGGCGCACGAGAACGCCACCGCCGAAGAAGACGAGATGAAGCCGATGAAGCCCACGGCGGCGCACATCGCGGCCATCTCCAAGGCGTTGGCCAACCCGCTGTAAGCGCCTCAGGCAGCGCTGGGCATGCCGCCCAGTGCCGCCTGCAACATCTCGATGAAAGCCCGCGTTTTGGCGGGCATGAGTTTGCGCCCCGGGAACACCGCCGACACCGTCACCGTGGGCAGGCACCAATCGGGCAACACGCGCCGCAACAGGCCCTGATGCACGTCGGGCTGGGCGATGTGGTCGGGCACGGCCGCGATGCCGGCACCGGCCCGCGCCAGCCGCATCAGCAGCTCGGGTGCATTCGCGTTGATGCGCCCCGGCGGCAGGCCTTGCCACTGTTGTTCGCCACAGCTCAAGGTCCACGGCAAGGGCTCACCATGGCCCGCCAGCAAGCGCACGGCGCTGTGCCGGGCCAGGTCTTCGGGCGTGGCCGGCGGGCCGAACTCGGCCAGGTACTGGGGTGAGGCGTAGAGGCCGGACGACAACACCGTCAAGCGGCGAGCGGCCAGCAGGCCATCGTCCGACAAGGCGCCGATGCGCAAGGCCAGATCAAAGCCCTCGCCCAACAAATCCACACGGCGCGCCGACAGGTCCAGCTCCAGCTGGATGCCCGGGTGCATGGCCACGAAGGCGGCCATGGGCTCGGCGAGGACGAGGTTGGCGAAGTCGCTGGGCATGGACACACGCAGCCTGCCGCTGGGCGCAGCTTGGCGGCGTTCGCTCAGGGCGGCCACGGCCTCCACCTCCAGCGCCACCTGGCGCGCGTGGTCCAGCAGTTCGCGGCCGAACTCGGTCAGGGTTTGACGCCGCGTGGTACGCAGCAACAGGCGCTCGCCCAGGCGCTGCTCCAGTGCCGCCAAGCGCCTCGAAACGGTGGACTTGGGCAGGCCCATCTTCTCGGCTGCGCGGCTGAAGCTGCCCAGATCGGCCACGCTTGCAAAGATGAGCAAGTCGTTGGGGTCAAGTGCGCCAGGCCCTGATTGCTCCATCATGACAACAATCATATCCATTTTGAGGCATTCCAATGCAGATTGATCCAACCTAAAGTACACCCATCCCAACCACTTTTGAAGGAACGCACCATGAACAAGACCACTCTCAATGCCCTGGACCTCGCCGGCCGCCTGCTGCTGGTGGCGCTGTTCCTGCCCGCCGGCATAGCCAAACTCACCGGCTTTGCCGGCACCGTGGGCTACATCAGTTCGGTCGGACTGCCCCTGCCCAGCGTGGCGGCCGCGCTGGCGGCGGTGGTGGAAATCGGCGGTGCCCTGGCGCTGCTGTTCGGCTTCGGCACCCGCATCGCGGCGCTGGCGCTGGCCGGCTTCACCCTGGTGGCCAGCTTCTTCTTCCACGCCTACTGGGCCGTTCCTGCCGACCAGGCCTTCGTGCAGCAGCTGATGTTCTTCAAGAACGTGGCCGTGACCGGTGGCTTGCTGGTGTTGGCCGCCCATGGCGCCGGGGCCTGGAGCGTGGACGCACGGCGGGCTTAAGTACCCCCCGCGCCGCTTCGCGTCACCCCCGGGGGGCGCACCCGGTGGGCCGGCAAAGCCGGACCCACGGGCGCCCTGGGTTTTGCAGCCTTTTTCAGGAGACTCACATGAGCACACACACCGAACTCGACCACGTCACCCAGTCCCGCACGGTGGAGCGCCTGGTGGCCGGGCAGGCCACCTCGGACGGCGCGGGCGTCAAGCTCAACCGCGTGTTGACGCAGAACCTGCAGCGCCGGCTCGACCCTTTCCTGATGCTGGACGCCTTTGGCAGCGACCAGCCGGACGACTACATCGCCGGCTTCCCCGACCACCCGCACCGCGGCTTCGAAACCATCACCTACATGATCGCGGGCCGCATGCTGCACCGGGACAGCGCCGGCCACGAAGGCCTGCTGCAAAACGGTGGCGTGCAATGGATGACGGCCGGCCGGGGCGTGATCCACTCCGAAATTCCTCAACAGGAATCGGGCGTGATGGAAGGCTTCCAGCTGTGGCTCAACCAACACAGCAGCGAGAAGATGAACCCGCCCTGGTACCGCGACTTCCAGGCCGCCGAGCTGCCCCGGCTGCGCACCGAACAAGGCGTGGACGTGACCGTGATCGCCGGCGACAGCCATGGCGTGGCGGGCGCGGTGACACGCGACATCACCCAGCCGCTGTACCTGGACCTGCACCTGCCAGCCGGCGCGCGCTTTGAGCAAGCACTGCCACCGGGCCACAACGCCTTTGTGTACGTGTACCGGGGCGCGGTGGACATCGCGGGCCAGACCGTGCCCACGCAGCGTTTGGCGATTCTGGCGAACACGCCGGAGGCCGACGGGGTGGTGATCGAAGCGGCTGCAGACGAGGCGCGTGTGTTGCTCATCGCAGGGCGCCCCCTGAACGAACCCATCGTCCAGTACGGCCCTTTTGTGATGAACACGCAGCAGGAGATCTACCAGGCGCTGGGCGATTTCCGCGCCGGCCGGCTGGCGGCCTGATCGGGCTTCAAGCCACCAGGCAACGCGCCACCACGTCCTCGTTCCAGGCCATGCCCAGCCCCGGCCCGCGTGCGGTGACCGCACCGTTCACGGGCACACAGGGTTCTTGCAACACGGGTGCGCCGAAGTCCATGAACTCCAGCCAGTCGCAGGTGGGCGTGACGGCCAGCACGTGGGCACTGGCCTCGATGAAGAGGTGGCTGGACACCGGCATGGACGCGGCACGCGCCAAGCCCATGACGCTGAGCCAGCCGGTGATGCCGCCGATCTTCATGAGGTCGGGCATCATGCGGTCGCAGGCGCCGGCACTCAGGGCCTGTTCGGCGGCGCGCGGAAACCACCAGTTCTCGCCGGTCTGAATGGGCACCGTGGTGGCCGCGCGCACGCGGGCATGGCCCGCCAGGTCTTCGGCCGCCACCGGCTCTTCCACCCACTCCAAGCCGAACGCCTCCAGCGCCCGCACGCGGCGCACGGCCTCCACCGGCTCCAGGCTCTGGTTGTAGTCCACCATCAGTGCCACTCCTTCACCCACGATGGTGCGCACGGCACTCACGGTGGCCAGATCGTGCGCCAGGCTGCCGCCACCGAGCTTGAACTTGATGGCGGTGAAACCCTGGGCCACCGAGGCTTCCAGCGCGGCGGCGTCGCGCGCCGGGTCGATCAAGCCCCAGCTGTCATAGGCGCGCACGGGCCGTGGCTCGCCGCCCAGCAGGCGCACCACGGGCTGGCCGGCGACCTGGCCCAGCGCATCCCAGAAGGCCATGTCCAGCGACGATACCAGCATACCCAGCAGGCCTTGCAAACCGAGCAGACGGAAGGTGCGCTCCAGCCGTTGCTGCAAGGCCAGCGGCACCACCGGCTGGCCTTTGAGCACAGGCGTGACCTGCGCCACCAGGGCCATGAGCGGCTTGAGCATGAGCGGCGTGTAGGCAAACAGGTAGGCGCGGCCGGTGATGCCTTCTTCGGTCAACACATCCAGCAACACCAGAGGCGAGGCCTCGATGGCGCCAGACGCGGTGCGTATGGGCCGTGCCAGCGGCGCGATGACGGCACGCGCGCGGATGTCGCGCAAGGTCAATGGGCTCATGTCACGCTCCCGTTGTCTGCAGAGGCCACCGGCACCGGCCCAAGGTACCGCGCGATGTCCACGTGGTCGATCTGCTCGGGCAGCAGGTACTGCTGGGCGTAGCGCAGGTAGATGCCGGAGGTGAGGAAGAGGTCGAACAACACCGGGTCGATGTGGCGGCGGCGCTTGAAGCCGTAGAGGATGCGCACCGATTCGGACAGGGTTTTGGCCTTTTTGTAGGGCCGGTCGCGCGCGGTGAGGGCCTCGAACACGTCGGCAATGGCCATGATGCGCGAGGGCACCGACAGTTCTTTTTCGGTCAGGCGGCGCGGGTAGCCGGTGCCAATCAAGGTTTCGTGGTGGGTGCCCGCGTACTCGGGCACGCGCTTGAGGTTGTAGGGCAGCGGCATGTTCTCCAGCATCACGATGGTCTGGATGATGTGCTCGTTGATCTTGAAACGTTCTTCTTCGGTCAGCGTGCCGCGTGCGATGGACAGGTTGTAGACCTCGCCGTGGTTGTAGAGGTGTTCGGGCACCTTGAGGGTGAATCCGTAGCGGCTGTCGAGTGCGGCCGTGGGAGGGCGCTCGAACAGGTGATGTGCCTTGTCGGCCAACAAGAATTCTTGTGCGGGCAGGGCTTGCGCCGGTTCACGTTCGTGGCGCGCCAGCTCGTCGTGGGCCAGGCCCAGGCGGTCGTCGAAGTGGCGCATCCAGGTGGCCTGGGCGATGGTGCGCAGCCGCTCCACCTTGTCGGGGGCCATGAATTCGCTGCCCAGGTTGCATTCGGCCACAAAAGCAAAGTCCGACAGCAGTTGTGCCTGCCGCGCCTCGAACCCGCGTTGGGCCGCGTCGGCCTGCGTGGGGTCGGCCAGCGTGGCCTCCAGGCATTCGATGCGGGCGTCGCGCAGCAGCACCTCGAAGCGCGTGCGTATCTCATGGATGCGGTTGCAGATGGTCTCCAGCTTGGTGGCCTTGTCCACCACAAACTCGGGCGTGGTGACCTTGCCGCAGTCGTGCAGCCACGCGCCGATGCGGAACTCGCGCCACTCCTCTTCGGTGTGGAAGGCGAAGTCGGCCAGGGGGCCTTCTTTCATGTCGCTGGCCTCGCGCGCCAGCATGAAGGCCAGCTGGGGCACCCGCTCGCAATGCCCGCCGGTGTAAGGGCTTTTGGTGTCGATGGCGCCGGCCAGGATCTGGATCATGGCGTCGAGCAGGGCTTTCTGGGCGCCAAAAAGATTCTGGTTTTCGAGTGCCACCGCCGCCTGCGCCGCCAGGGCCTCAACGAAGCTGACGATGTCCGGCTCGAAAGGGATGACCTCGCCGGTTTTGGGGTCCATCGCGTTCATGAGCTGGACCAAGCCCAGCACCTGGCCTTCGCGCGCCTTGAGCGGCACGCTGAGGGTGGAGACGACCCGCATGCCGGACGACTCGCTGAAACGTTTGGTGCCGCTGACATCGAAGCGGGTTTCGCTGTAGATGTCGTCGATGACCACCGTCTCGCCGGTGAGCACCACGTGGGTAGCCACGTAGCGGTGGTCTGGGTGGCCGTTGATGTCGTAGAGCGCCAACTCGGTCGCGGGCAACGCGTCGTCGCTGGTGCGCAGCGCAAACCTCAAGGTGTTGCGTTCGGTCTTGAGGAACAGGGTGGCGGCCTGGCAATGCGCAATTTCACGCGCCCCGAACAGCGCCGAGTGCAACAGGGCCGCACGGTCTTGTTGGCGACCCAGCTCAATGCCGGTTTCCACGATGCGCGAGAGTTTGGCCTGCGCCAGCTCCAGCGCCGCCGTGCGCTCCTTGACCGAGCGGTGCATGACGGTCTGTGCCTCGCCCAGCGCGTTGATCTCGTACAAGTAGGAGTGCTCTTCGGTCGGCTCGGCCGAAAAGTCCATGGCGCGCAGTCGTTCGGAGTTCTGCGCCATGCGCCCGAGCGAACGCGCGATGCCACGGGTTCCCACCAGGGCGATGGGCACCAGCACCAGCAGCAGCAGGCTGGTGACCAGCAACACGTCGCGCCGCGCCTGGTCCACCGGCGCGGTGTAGTCGGTCACAGGTGCCCACGACACAACCTGGTAGCGGCTGCTGCCGGCCACCTGCAACCGGCGCAGCACCATCAGGTGGGGCTCGCCCGCGAGGTCCACGAACTGCGCGCGGTCGGGTGGCAGATCGCCCATCAGGCCGGACACGGCCGCCGCTTTGGGGCTGCCGGTTTCGGCCAACGGCGGCAGCCGAAGGTCGTTTTGGGCCAGCCGTGAAGAACCCGTGGCGTGCGCGGCCAGCAGCCGCCCCGCTTCGTCCACCACGCCCAGAAAGGCGTTGTCGCTGATGGCATAGCCCGCCAACACACCCGGCAGGCTGTCGAGGCTGATGTCCACCCCATAGGCGCCCTGGCCACGTGGCAAGGCGGCCGAGATGGTCAGCCCCTCGCGCTCGGTGGAGGCAAACACGTAGGGCGCGGTCACCGAGGCCTGGGAGGCGCGCAAAGCGCCCTGGTACCAGGGACGGTCCAGCGGGGTGTAGCGCGCCGCCACCCGGCGTTCGCCCAGGGTCTGATCCGCTCGGTCGAGAAACCACCACTGCTCGTGGCGTGTACCCGTGGCGTCGGCCTGGATGACCCGCACCGCCAACTCGGTGCCAGCGGGTGCATCCAAAGCCTACAGCGTGGCCGCGTGCCCACGCACGCCGATGGCCTGCAGAAAGTCGCCGTTGGACAGGCCCAGGTATTCGCCGTAGACACCGGGGTTTTCGCGCACCGACTTTTTCAGCACCGCGACCATGGACGCCACCGGCCCAGCTTGGCGGGCCAGCACATCGGACACGTCGGCCGCGGCCAGCGCGCTGGCGCGCCGGGCGTGTGCGTCCAGACTCAGTTGCAGGTGCTCGGCAATGCCTTGGGTGATCAGTTCGAAACGGTCGGTGGCGCCACGCTGCGCGGTTTCGCGGAACTTGCCAAACACCGTGCCCAAGAACACCAAAGCCAGCAGCAACACCAGTGCGCTGGCTGAGAGCACGATCCACTGCTGAAATTTGATGGTGGTTTTACCGAACATCCACGGCCTCTCCCGGGCAAAAACACAGCCTACCACCGGAGAAGCCCCACATTGTTGAGATTATTGACAATCTCAGAATGCTTCGTTTACCATCGTGAACATTCATACACTTGCTTGTTTCGATGTCCGACCACAAACACCTCGACGCCTTGCGCATGTATTGGCGCGAACACAAGGCGTTCCCCTCCATGGCCAAACTTGCCGATGTGCTGGGCCTGGCCTCGGCGGGTGGGGTGTTCAAAGTGGTGGGGCGGCTGGTGGACGCCGGGTTTCTGGAGCGTGTGGAAGGTCGCATCGCCCCCACCCGCGACTTTTTTGCGCTGCCGGTGCTGGGCAAGGTGCGCGCCGGCCTGCCCCAGATGGAGGACCAGAGCGCTGGACAGGAGATGGTGGGTATCGAGGACTACCTGATCCGCCACCCGGAACGCACGGTGTTGTGCCGCGTGCGCGGTGAATCGATGCGCGACGCCGGCCTGCTGGACGGCGACATGGTGGTGGTGGAACGCAACCGCCCCACCAAACCCGGCGACATGGTGGTGGCGCTGGTGGACAACGAAATGACCGTGAAGTACCTGCACCCCTTGCCCGGTCAAGGGGGATGGGTGCTCAAACCCGCCCACCCCGACTACCCCGACATCCTGGCGCGCGAGTCGCTGGAGGTGGTGGGTGTGGTGGTGGGCATGTTCCGGCAAATGGGCCGCTGAGGCGGCCACCCACGTTTTCACGAGTGAGGTTTCCATGACGATCAAAGCCATTTTCCGCAGACTCACCGGCCGGGGCGGCGCCCTCAACCGCGCCAAGACCACCCGCGAGATCTGCCAGCTCAATGTGTTGGCCGCTGGTGCGCGGGTGTCGGTGTACGAGCTGGATTGACGGATGCCCCCCCGCGCCGCCTTCGGCGTCACCCCCCAGGGGGCGATGCCAGCCGACTGGCAGAGCCAGATCGGCGGCATCCCCGGCTGGGCTGCTGCATGCGTGGCGGGTAGGTGAACGCGACAAAAACTTGCACCCACCTCGGGCACAGTGGTACGATGTCTTATAACTAACCACATCACCCATCCCGGGGAGACACCGACCATGAGACCCAATCGCCTGCGTTCGTTGTGGCAATCCGGAGGGGCGGCCGTGAATGGCTGGCTGGCCATTCCGAACAGCTTCTCGGCCGAAACCATGGCCCACCAGGGCTGGGACACGCTGACCATCGACATGCAGCACGGCCTCGTGGATGAAGGCGCGCTGTTGCCCATGTTGCAGGCCATCTCCACCACCACCACCGTGCCGGTGGTGCGGGTGCCCTGGCTGGCGCCGGGCATCCTCATGAAGGCGCTGGACGCCGGTGCCTATGGCGTCATCTGCCCCATGGTCAACACCCGTGACGACGCCGAAAAACTGGTCGCCTGGACCCACTACGCACCGCGCGGGGTGCGCAGCTTTGGCCCGGTGCGCGCCAACCTTTACGGTGGCGCCGACTACGCGCAGCACGCCAACGACACCATCGTCACCTTCGCCATGATCGAAACCGCGCAGGCGCTGGACAACCTGGAAGACATCCTCTCGGTGCCCGGGCTGGACGCGGTCTACATCGGCCCCTCCGACCTGTCGCTGTCCTTGGGTTGCACGCCCACCTTCGACGACGTGGACCCGCCCGCCGCCGAAGCCATTGCCCACATCCTCGCGCGCGCGAAGGCACATGGCCTGGTGGCCGGCATACACAACGGCAGCACCGCTGCGGCACTCAAGCGCATCGCCATGGGCTTCCAGTTCGTCACCGTCGGCTCCGATGCACGCCTGCTGGCCGCCGGCGCCCAACAGGTGGTGCGCGACATGCGCGGCGCCCAGCCCACAGCCCCGGGCAGCGGCTACTGAGCCGACGCCCCCCGTTCCACCCCCATTTCTTGCAAGGAGTTTGTTCATGAAGATCGGATTCATTGGCCTGGGCATCATGGGTGCGCCCATGGCCGGCCACCTGCTCGCCGCCGGCCACACCCTGTTTGTGCGCACCCGCAGCCAAGTGCCCGCCGCCTTGTCGGGCGCCACCGTGTGCGCCACCAGCGCCGACGTGGCGCGTGCCGCCGACATCGTGTTTCTCATGCTGCCCGACACCCCCGATGTGGAGACCGTGTTGTTCGGCGAACAGGGCGTGGCCCACGGCCTGAGCGCTGGCAAGGTGGTGGTGGACATGAGCTCCATCTCGCCCATGGAAACCCAGCGCTTCGCCAAGCGCATCAACGCACTGGGCTGCGAGTACCTCGATGCGCCGGTGTCGGGCGGTGAGGTCGGCGCCAAGGCCGCCAGCCTGACCATCATGGTCGGCGGCAGCGAAGCCACCTTCGAACAGGTGAAACCGCTGCTGGAGCTGATGGGCAAAAACATCACCCTGGTGGGCGGCAACGGCGACGGCCAGACCACCAAGGTGGCCAACCAGATCATCGTGGCGCTCAACATCGCCGCCGTCAGCGAAGCGCTGGTGTTTGCCAGCAAGGCCGGCGCCGACCCGGCCAAGGTGCGCCAGGCGCTGATGGGCGGTTTTGCCGCCAGCCGCATCCTGGAGGTGCACGGCGAACGCATGATCAAGCGCACCTTCAACCCGGGCTTCCGCATCAAACTGCACCAGAAGGACCTGAACCTGGCGTTGCAAGGCGCACGCGAACTGGGCGTGGCCCTGCCCCAAACCGCCAACGCCGCACAAATGATGCAAGCCTGCGCCGCTCAGGGCCTGGCCGACATGGACCACTCCGCCCTCGTACAAGCCTTCGAAAAGCTGGCCGACCACCCTGTGGCATGACCAGCCCCCCCGCGCCGCTTCGCGTCACCCCCCAGGGGGCGACACCAGCCGTCTGGCGAAGCCAGCCCGGCGGTGTCCCCGGTGGGGGAATCCGCTGGCGGCGCACACCGCACGCCGGCCGCCCGTGAGCGGTCCTGATGACCACTGTTGCGCAAATGACCATGAAAACACTGCAATCCTTCCGCGCCCGCACGGGCGAAGCCCTGGGCGCACCGCTGCCCGCCACCACGCCCGAGCAGGTGGACGCCGCCGCCACCGCCGCTGGCGACGCCTTTACCGCATTGGCCGCCAGCAGCGGTGAGCAACGCGCCACCCTGCTGCGCGGCTTGGCCACTGCCCTGGAGTCGGACCGCGAAGGCCTGGTGGCCTTGGCCGACGACGAAACCGCCCTGGGCCCGGTGCGCCTGAACGGCGAACTGGACCGCACCGCCTTCCAGCTGCGCCGCTTTGCAGACATGGCCGAACGCGGCGTGGCCTTTGCCTTCACCGACGACCCGGCCGTGCCTGGCGCGCCGCCCGTGGGCCACCCCGCCATGGTGCGCCAGCGCGTGCCACTGGGGCCCGTGGCCATGTTCTCGGCCAGCAACTTCCCCTTCGCCTTTTCGGTGCTGGGCGGCGACACCGCCTCGGCCCTGGCCGCCGGTTGCCCGGTGGTGGTCAAGGCCCACAGCGGCCACCTGCATTTGTCCAACCGGGTGTTCGGGCTGGTGCAGCAGGTGCTGCGCGCACAAGGCCTGCCCAGCGGCCTGGTGGGCCTCATCCAGGGTGGCGGCGCCGATGTGGGTGTGCGTCTGGTGCGCCACCCAGCCATTGCGGCTGGCGCCTTCACCGGTTCCACGCGCGGTGGTGCGGCCCTGCAGGCTGAAGCCAGCGCCCGCCCCCGGCCCATTCCGTTCTACGGTGAGCTGGGCTCCATCAACCCCGTGGTGGCCCTGCCGGCCTTGCTGGCGAGCAAGGGCGCCGAACTGGCGGCCACATTGGCCGGCTCCATCGCCCTGGGTTGTGGGCAGTTCTGCACCAGCCCCGGCGTGGTGGTGCTGATCAAAGGCGCGGAGAGCGAAGCCTTCGTCGCGCAACTGCGCACCGCGCTGGCCGCACAAAACCCCCACGCCATGTTGACGCCCGGCATGCGCCAGGCATTTGATGCCGGCGTCGAGCACCTGGTGCAAGCCGGCGCACAACCGCTGCTGCGCGAAGCCGGCAACGCAGAAGCGCCGCGCCCCTTCCTGGCGCAGGTCGAGGCGGTCGATTTCATCGCCAAAGACGCCCTGCGCGAGGAAGTGTTCGGCCCGTCCAGCGTGGTCGTGTGGGCCGACTCGGTGGACCAGGTGCTGCAGGTGCTGCAGGCCGTGGGCGGCAGCCTGACCGTCACCCTCTGGGGCGCCGAGACCGACTCGCCCGACACCCGTGCCCTGGTGCGCGGCGCCATGGCCATCGCCGGCCGGGTGCTGTTTGCCGGTGTGCCCACGGGCGTGGCCGTGACCGCCGCCCAACAACACGGCGGCCCCTGGCCCTCCAGCACGCAACCCATGACCACCTCGGTGGGCGACGCCGCCATCGACCGCTTCCTGCGCCCCGTGGCCCTGCAGGACGCACCGGTCTGGCTGCTGGCGCAACAAGGCCGCCCGGTCTGAGACGCCGCGCGTGAGGGGGCGGCGCTCAGCCGCCGCTGCTCACACGCCGCCGGTCGGGTGCGTGGGGTCCACCCACAGCACCTGCTCCGGCCTCTCCACCGGCTCGATGTCGAGGTTGACCGCCACGGCCTGGCCGTCGCTGCGGCACAGCACACATTCAAGCACCTCGGTCGGGCTGGCGTTGATTTCCTGGTGTGGCACATACGGCGGCACGTAAATGAAATCGCCCGGCCCGGCCTCGGCGGTGAACTCCAGCTGCTCCCCCCAGCGCATGCGCGCGCGGCCACGCACCACGTAGATCACACTCTCCAGCGGGCCGTGGTGGTGGGCACCGGTTTTGGCGTCGGGGTGGATGGTGACCGTGCCGGCCCACAGTTTCTGGGCGCCCACACGGGCAAAGTTGATCGCCGCCTTGCGGTCCATGCCCGGCGTGGACGGCACATTGCCATCCAGCTGGTTGCCGGGCACCACACGCACACCATCGTGTTTCCAGGCCGGGTGGTGGGTGTGTGAGGTGTCGTGATCGTGGGAATGGGGATGATCGTGTGTCATGGCATCGCGTGGCAGGCGGGATGTGTCCAGTGTGCCACCCCAGCGCCCGCGATGCCGGAAAATGCGCCATCCCCTTTGACCGATGGAGCTCGCGCCTTGCCTTTGCCCGCCCCCCAACCCCGCACCCTGATGCACACCCGCCGCGTCGAATACCGAGGCTTCCGCCGCGACGATGGTCTGTGGGACATCGAAGGCGAATTGCACGACAGCAAACCCCACGGCTTTGAAATCGAAGGCGAAGGCCGCTGGGAACCCGGCCAGCCCGTGCACCACATGCTGCTGCGCGTCAGCATCGACGAAAGCATGGTCATCCGCGACGTGGCCGTGGCCATGGACGCCTACCCCCACGGTCCCTGCCCACAGGCGATGGCGCCCTTGCAACGCATGGTGGGCGAGGTCATCGGCCGTGGCTGGCGCCAGACCATACAACGCCACCTCGGTGGCATCCAGGGTTGCACCCATTTGCGCGAGCTGTTGTTCAACCTCGCCACCGCCGCCTTCCAGACCCAAACCGCGTCCTTCGCCCCCGCCGTCAACGGCCAGCCCCCCGCCCATCTGGGCCAGTGCCTGGCCTGGGACTTCAACGGGCCGGTGGTGGCGAAGGTGTACCCGGTGTTTTTTGGCTGGCAGGCGCCGGCGAGGGCACCCGCGCCGCACCCAGCCAATCCGCCAGTGCCTGCCGCACCAGGGCTGGCGGCAGAAACTCCTGCTCCAGCCGGCCCCGGGGCGTTGCGCTGAGGAAGCGGTAGAAATCGATCTCGTCTGCGTGCAGGGTGTGGGGCGCAGCGGGCGCGCCCACCGACTCCAGTACCGCCAGGCCCGCGTGGGCGTCAAAGGTGGCGCGGTCCATCAGCAACCGCCGCACCTGCGGCAGATGGCGTCTGGCGCGCCCCAGCATGACCAGGCCCCAGGTGTCCATGTCGCCCCAGTAGGCCACGTCTATTGAACTCATCAGTGACCGCCATGTCGCTGCGTCGCCTGCTCAAAAGCCGCCTCGAATCGACAGCTCCCGCTGCAAGGCCGTCACATGACCCTACTTAGAAGACCATCTCAATCTTGCGAGTCGAGATCGGCCACCGTCAACCCGTATTCGGCCATCAGGGCCTGGATTTCCACGATAGCGGCCGCCTTCTCGGCCACCACATCTCGCTCAGCCTGCGCAAAAAACGCGCTGGCGCCCCGAATCAGTTCCTGAAACCGGTTGTCGCCCAACGGCGTCGTTGGAGCTGCTGCCGGTTTGGGCCGCTCGGTGTGTCTGCGCTGTGTCGTCAATGAATGGCGCATGTGCTCTCTGTTCTTCAGGCCGTGAATCGGTGATCAAGAATCCCCACAAACAGGGGAAGAAGTGTGTGGATAACCCATGGCCATTCGGCCGCAGCCCGGATGCCCTGGGCCTTGTAGGCAGTTTGCCCAAGATTTGGGCAGGTGACGGTCTTTCAGGCTCACGCCTGGGCCAGCCGTGCAGCCGCTTCGCGTTTGCCCAGCTTGCGCAGCGCCAGGATGCGTTCGAGCTGTGCGGCCCGTGGCTGCACCTTGCCCGACTCCCACTTGTAGACCGACAAGGTCGAGGCCTCCAGCAACTGCGCCATTTGGGCCTGTGTGAGGCCCAAATGGGCACGTTGGGCGGCCAAGGCCTCGGCACTGAAGCCGACTTTTCGGCCGGGCTTTTTTCGCTCGATGGTGGCGGCTTTGGGCGCTGGCGTGGGGGCCGTCGGTTTGACGGCCTTGACCGCTTTTTCGTTGGCCTTGAGCAGGGCACGCAAGGCCTTGAATTCCCGCTTGAGTGCTGCGATCTCGGCGCGTTGCGCCGTGGTGGTTTTCCTCAACGCCAGCAGTTCGTCCTTGAGCTCTTTGCGAGCCACGCGGGCGATTTCTGACTTCAGGGCGTTGGTGAGGACGTTCATGGTGGAGGTCCGTTGGGTTCAGCAATGGGCTGCAGACACTGGGTGCCGTGCCAATGCCCCCTAGCGGGGGCCAGTGGGCCTGACGTCGTTTTCAAAGCTGTGGCGCCTGCCCGGTCGAGCCGTGGGCCACGGACTTTGGATATGTTGCCACGGTGACGAAAAGCCCGAAATCACCCGTGGCCCAAAACACACGCCCATTTGACCGGTGGCCCGCTGTCTTCCATGGCCCGTCGGGTAGTGGTCACTATCGCAATTCGTGAGGTGTGGTGCGGCTGGCGGGGATCGAACCCACGACCCTCGGCTTCGGAGGCCGATACTCTATCCACTGAGCTACAGCCGCACGGTGCTGTAAAGCGCCCGTATTCTCTCACAGCCCAGCGGCCGGGTCTGACTCACGTCGCGCCCGCTGGCTCAAGGGGGCAAGGCCCTTGGCTATAATCGCGGCCGGTCCCGACACGCCTCCATCGCGTGACACCCTCACGCTTGGGCCGCGGTGCAACAGGCCTCGGCCACGCGACCCCCATTCCCCTTGAGCCCCACTGAGGACGCCATGAGCGACAACGCGCACGATTCCCACACCGGCCCCATCAAGACGCCCCAGCAACTGCTGTGGACGTCCTTCTTCTCATTTGTGCTGCCGGTGTTCATCATCATCGGCCTTGTGTACTACGTGACCTCGGGCAACAAGCCCGCCGCGGGTGCCAGCGACCAGGCCTTGGCCACCGCACAACGCATCCAGCCCGTGGGCTCGGTGGAGTTGCGTGATGCCAACCGCCCGCTGCGCGCCGGTGAAGAGGTGTACAAGGCGCAGTGCGCGGCTTGCCACGACGCTGGTTTGGCGGGCGCCCCCAAGCTGGGTGACGCAGCCGCGTGGGGTGCGCGCATCAAGACCGGCTACGAAGCCCTGCTGACCTCGGCCCTCAAGGGCAAGGGCGCCATGGGTGCGCAAGGTGGTGGCGACTTCAACGACGTGGAAATTGGCCGCGCCGTGGTGCACATGGCCAACGCGGGCGGTGCCAAGTTCGACGTGCCCCAGCCCGCCGCTGGTGCTGCCCCTGCGGCCGAAGCCCCAGCTGCTGCCCCGGTGGCTGCCGCAAGCCCCGCCGCAGCCGCGCCTGCGCCCGCAGCAGCACCAGCCGCTGCCACCCCCGTGGCCGCCGCCGGTGGCGAAGCGCTCTACAAACAAGCCTGCGCCGTTTGCCACGCAGCCGGTGTGGCGGGCGCCCCCAAACTGGGCGACAAGGCCGGCTGGTCCGCACGCCTGGGTGCCGGTGTGGACGGCCTGACTGCCTCCGTCATCAAAGGCAAAAATGCCATGCCCCCACGCGGTGGCTCCAGCGCCTCCGACGCGGACATCAAAGCCGCAGTCGAATTCATGCTCGCCAGCGTCAAGTGAACGCGCGCCACGCGCACTGAAAACGCCGCTCTCCACGAGCGGCTTTTTTTCGTCTCAAGTGGCCTGCTTGGCCTCAGCTGGACTGAGCACAAAACCGAAGCGGCTGGGCAGTGTGGCCGAGGCCAGTTCGGTCGGCTCGGGCCATTGGCCACGCTCGATCAGCTCGGCCACCCGCCCGACGTCCTGCGTGTGCACCAACCCCAGTCCCAGGTCGGTGTCCAGCAGCACATGCCCCGCTTCATCCACAAACACCGCCTGGATGACGGCCGCGCGCCCGGTGTGCGATTGGACGGTGCCCGCGTCGTCCACGCGCCAGACCCAAGGCGCCTGTTCCAGCTCCACGTAAACGCGCTGCGGGCCGTTCTGGAAAAACCACTGCCCGTGCGTGTCTGCCTCGTAGTTGCGGCCGATGAAGTCGATCAGCTTGTCGTGCCGCAACAGCGAGCCCTTGCTGGCCTCGTTGGCCCCGAGGCCGGCAAAAGGCCCGCAGGCCTGAGCACGGTCGTCGCGCATGAACCACTGGCCCCGGCTGTCCAGGCCCAACCAGCCATAGCAATCGGGCACGTTGGGCCATTTGGCCAGCGCGGCCTTGACCATCTCATCCATGGGAAGCTCCTGACAGCTGCGACAGCAGCCAATGGGTGACCGCCTCGGGCATGGCACGCACGTGGCCCGGAAGACCCCAAGGGGGCAACGAGGCAGGAAAGCCCACATGCCCGCCCTGCGGCGGCTGCCACAGCGTCACAGACGGTCCCACGGCCTGTGCGGCGGGCAGGGAGCTGGCCGGCACAAAGGGGTCGTTTCGGGCGTTGAGCACCAGCGCTGGCACGCGCACCTGCGGCAGCAGCGGTTGCGCGGAGGCGCGTCGCCAGTAGTCTTCGGTGTTGCGAAAACCGTGCAGCGGTGCGGTGAACACATTGTCGAAGGCGTACAGGTCGCGCGCCGCCAGCAGCTTGTCGCGGTCGAACAGGCCCGGGTGCTGGGCCAGCTTGGCCAGCGCCTTGGGCACCATGGAGCGCAGAAACATGCGGGTGTACACCTGCCGGTTGAAGCCGCGCCCGATGGCATGACCGCCGGCCGCCAGATCGATGGGCGAACACACGGCGGCGACCGCATCGGCCACCTCGCCAGCGGCCGCGCCATGCTCGGCCGCCCATCGCATCAGCGCATTGCCGCCCAGAGACACCCCCACCGCGAGCAGAGGGCGGCCGACGTATTGCGCGCGCAAGCGGCGCAACATCCAGTCGATCTCTGCGTGGTCGCCCGAGTGGTAGGCGCGTGGCGCCAGGTTGAGCTCGCCCGAGCAGCCTCTGAAGTGGGGCACCACGTAAGCCAGGCCGTGTTCGTGTGCCACATCGGCAAAGGCTTCAGCATAGTGGCTGCGCGACGAGCCCTCCAGGCCGTGAAACAACACCAGCACGGGCGCTGAGTCGGCCACCACATGGGTGGCATGGTCCACGTCCACGAAGTCGGCATCGGGGGTCGTCCATCGCTCGCGTCGGTATACAGGCGCGCTGCCCACAAACCGGCGCGCGAACAGGGCAGCCCATATGGTCTGGGCGTGCCCGCCGGGCAGCCACCCGGGCGCTGCGCCCGGCGGCTGCGGCAGCGCACGAGGTGCGCGCCAAGGGGCGTGAGCCAGGGTGTGGCTGTGGGGCCCGTTCATGGGGTCAGTGCAACACGGCTGGGCCGCTGCCCACGTCGGCGGGCGCGTCCAACTGGCCGGGGCTGGCGTGGTGGGTGGCCAGACGCCACCCCTGGGCGGTTTTGACGTACACGTTGGTGGCCATCACGTAGGCGCGACGCAGACCGTCGTCGCTGAGCAGTTCGACACGCTCCACCACGTTGTGCACGCTGCAGCCATGGGCCGTGAGACGCAGCACCTGCTCGGGGTAGGCACGGATGCTGCCACCTGAAAACATGGCCTCAAACGCGGCGCGGATGGCAGCGCTGCCCACCAAACGCGGGCCGCCCGGGTGCACACACACAATGTCTTCTTCGTCGGCCCAGCAGGTCATCAGGCGGTCGATGTCGCCGAGTTGCAAGGCCTCGTAAAAGGCCTGCTCGATGTCATCGGGTGTACCGGGTGGGAGTTTGGGTTTGCGCATGGGGCTATTTTGCAGGCTGTGCCGTGCACCTCAGCGGTATAGTCGCGCAACCACACCGGTCTGAGGAGGATTGAATGCGTTCTACAACGGGTGCGCTCTGGCGCTATCTTGCCGCGCTGCTGCTCGCCAGCAGCCTCGTGGGCTGTGGCTACAACGATTTCCAGCGCCTGGATGAAAGCGCCAAATCGGCCTGGGCCGAGGTTCTCAACCAGTACCAGCGGCGCGCCGACCTCATTCCCAACATCGTCGCCACCGTCAAGGGCGAGGCCAGCTTCGAGCAGGAGACGCTGACCAAGGTCATCGAAGCCCGCGCCAAGGCCACCGCCATCCAGATGACACCCGAGATGGTGAACAACCCCGAGGCGATGAAGAACTTCCAGGCCGCGCAGGCCAACATGGGCAGTGCGCTGAGTCGCCTGCTGGTGGTGGCCGAGCAGTACCCGAACCTCAAGGCCAACGCCGCTTTTGCCGATTTGCGGGTGCAGCTTGAAGGGACGGAAAACCGCATCACCGTGGCACGCAACCGCTTCATCGCCGCCACGCAGGAATACAACGTGCTCGCGCGCAGCTTCCCCACCAACCTCACGGCCATGGTGTTCGGCTACAGCGTCAAACCGGGCTTCACGGTGGCCGACGAGGCCGCCATTTCGGCCCCGCCCAAGGTGGACTTCAACAAGCCATGAGGCTGTGGTGGCCTTGGCTGGCCGGCGCACTGCTGTGGCTGGGCAGCCTGGGGCTGGCCGGCGCGCAAGCGGTCTTGCCGCTGCCGCCCTTGAGCGGTCGTGTCATCGACCAGACGGGCACACTGGACGGCGCCACGCAGGCCGCCTTGACCGCCAAACTGGCCCAGCTGGAGCAGACACGCGGCGCACAAGTGGTGGTGGTGCTGGTGCCCACCACCGCGCCCGAAGACATCGCCGATTACACCCAGCGCCTGGGTGATGCCTGGAAACTCGGGCGCCGCGATGTGGGTGACGGCATTTTGTTTGTTGTCGCCAAAAACGACCGACGCCTGCGCATCGCCCCGGCCAAGACACTGGAAGGTGCCTTGCCCGATTTGCTGGCCAAACGCATCATCGACGAAGCGGTGACGCCCGCCTTCCGCCGAGGCGATTACGCCGCTGGGCTGCACGCTGGCATCGACCGCCTGTCTGCCGTCATCGCCGGTGAGGCCTTGCCCACGCCAGAGCCAACAGCTGACAGCGGCGCTGGCCTGGGCTTGGGCCTGGAAGAGTGGCTGTTGCTGTTGTTCTTCGGCGGCCCGGTCGCTGCATCTGTGTTGAGGCGTGTGTTCGGTGCCCCCATGGGCGCGCTGCTGGCCGGTCTGGGGGCCGGCGCCTTGGCCTGGTGGTTGAGCCAGGCCTGGTGGTTGGCAGCGGCTGCTGGCATGGTGGCGGCCGTGGCAACCCTGTTCCTGCAACTGCTGCCTTCGCTGCCGTCGGCAGGCGCGGGCCGCGGACGCAACGGCGGCTGGCACGCAGGCCCGTCAGGTGGCGGCAGTTGGGGTGGTGACGGCGGCAGCGGCGGCGGTGGTTTCAGCTCGGGCGGTGGCGGTGACTTTGGCGGCGGTGGCGCCTCGGGCGACTGGTGATGTGCACAACTCTGAACCCGGCATGAACCGTTTTCTTCTCATGCTCAAACACCGCTGGCGCGACCAGCGCGACACGCTGCGGGTGGTCCCAGACGATATGGCCGCTCGCCTTGAACAACAGGTGGCGCTCAGTGAGGCACGGCATACCGGCGAGGTGCGCGTGGTGGTGGAGGCGGCCTTGCCCCTGAGTTACCTCTGGCGGCTGGGCCCCGACTTGACACTGCAACAGGCCATGCGCCAACGCGCCATGAGCTGGTTTGGCCGGCTGCGGGTGTGGGACACCGAACACAACAACGGCGTGATGATCTACCTGCTGCTGGCGGAACGCCACATCGAGGTGGTGGCCGACCGCGGCCTGGCGCGCCAGGTGCCCGCCTCGCACTGGGACAAGCTGGTGGCGCAACTGACGGGTCAACTCAAAGCCGGTGATTTCGAGCAAGGCCTGGGCACCGCCATGGCCGAAGTGACATCACTGCTGGCCACCCACTTCCCCGAGCCCACCGACGCTGCTGCGCGTGGACGTGGCGCCAACCAACTCAGCAACACCATCGTGCGGGTCTGAGGCGTTCTGACCACAAAAAAACCGGCTCATGGCCGGTTTTTTTCGGTTCTGCGTCAAACGCTCACTTCTTCTGACGGAACTTGCGCAGCGCGGCGATCTGAGCCGCCATGACGGCCAACTCCGACTGTGCTTTGGCCAGATCGATGTCGCTCTTGGCGTTCTTAAGCGCCTCTTCGGCAGATTTACGCGCTTCGTTGGCCTTGGCTTCGTCGAGGTCATGGCCACGGATGGCCGTGTCGCTCAGCACCGTGATGTGGTGCGGTTGCACTTCAAGGATGCCACCGGCGACGAACACGAACTCTTCATCGCCGTCGGCCTTTTCGATGCGCACGGCACCGGGCTTGATGCGGGTGATCAGCGGCACGTGCCCGGGCAGGATGCCCAGCTCGCCTGCTTCACCGGGCAGGGCCACAAACTTGGCCTGGCCGCTGAAGATCGAGGCTTCGGCGCTCACCACATCGACTTGGATGGTGCTCATAGTTACTCCAGTTTAAAAGGTGAGTGGAAAGCAAGCAGCGGGGTGACTGGCTACGCGCCGCGCACAACCGTACTGAGGTACGGCGAGCACGGCAACAACGCCAGACGCCCCGGGGCGCCGCTTTACGCCACCTTTTTGGCCTTTTCGAAGGCTTCGTCGATGGTGCCGACCATGTAGAAGGCCTGCTCGGGCAAGTGATCGCACTCACCGGCGGTGATCATCTTGAAGCCGCGGATGGTTTCCGACAGCGGCACGTACTTGCCAGGCGAGCCGGTGAAAACCTCGGCCACATGGAAGGGCTGCGACAGGAAACGCTGGATCTTGCGGGCACGGGCCACGGCCAGCTTGTCCTCAGGCGCCAGTTCGTCCATGCCCAGAATGGCGATGATGTCGCGCAGTTCTTTGTAGCGCTGCAGCGTGCCTTGCACGGCGCGGGCGGTTTCGTAGTGCTCCTGGCCCACCACCAGCGGATCCAGCTGGCGGCTGGTGGAGTCCAGCGGGTCCACAGCGGGGTAGATACCCAGCGAAGCGATGTCACGCGACAGCACCACGGTGGAATCCAAGTGGGCGAAGGTGGTGGCAGGCGACGGGTCGGTCAAGTCATCCGCTGGCACGTATACGGCCTGGATGGAGGTGATCGAGCCGACCTTGGTGGAGGTGATGCGCTCTTGCAGGCGGCCCATTTCTTCGGCCAGGGTGGGCTGGTAGCCCACGGCGGAAGGCATGCGGCCCAGCAGCGCGGACACTTCGGTACCGGCCAGGGTGTAGCGGTAGATGTTGTCCACGAAGAACAGCACGTCCTTGCCTTCGTCACGGAAGGACTCGGCGATGGTCAGACCGGTCAAGGCCACGCGCAGACGGTTGCCCGGCGGCTCGTTCATCTGGCCGTAGACCATGGCCACTTTGGACTCGCTCAGGTTTTCAAGGTTCACCACGCCGGAGTCGGCCATCTCGTGGTAAAAGTCGTTGCCCTCGCGGGTGCGCTCGCCCACACCAGCAAACACCGACAGACCGCTGTGGGCCTTGGCGATGTTGTTGATGAGTTCCATCATGTTCACGGTCTTGCCCACACCGGCGCCACCGAACAGGCCCACCTTACCGCCCTTGGCGAAGGGACACACCAGGTCGATCACCTTGATGCCGGTTTCCAGCAGTTCCTGCGAAGGCGACAGCTCGTCGTAAGCGGGTGCCTTGCGGTGGATGGGAGCGGTCAGGGTCTGGTCGACCGGGCCACGTTCGTCGATGGGCGAACCCAACACGTCCATGATGCGGCCCAGGGTGGCCTTGCCCACGGGCACGGTGATGTTGGCGTGGGTGTTGGTCACCAGCATGCCGCGGCGCAGGCCGTCAGAGGAGCCCAGCGCAATGGTGCGCACCACGCCGTCGCCCAGCTGTTGCTGGACTTCCAGCGTCAGGGCGGAACCTTCCATCTTCAGCGCGTCGTAAACGCGGGGCATCTGGTCACGCGGGAATTCCACGTCCACCACGGCGCCGATGCACTGAACAATCTTGCCTTGTACTTGAGCCATGTTTTGCTCCAAAAAATTAAACTGCCGCCGCACCGGCCACGATTTCCGAAAGTTCTTTCGTGATCGCTGCCTGACGGGTTTTGTTGTAAACCAGCTTGAGTTCGCTGATGACGCTGCCTGCGTTGTCGGTGGCGGCCTTCATGGCCACCATGCGTGCCGACTGCTCGGACGCCATGTTCTCGGCAACGGCCTGGTAGACCTGTGCTTCGACATAGCGCAGCAGCAGGTCATCAATCACGGCCGGGGCATCGGGTTCGTAGATGTAGTCCCAGTCGTGGCCCTTGTTGCTGTTGTCCTGCAGGCTCTGGGCACTGAGGGGCAGCAACTGCTCGATCACCGACTCCTGCTTCATCGTGTTGATGAACTTGGTGTAGCACACGTGAACCGCGCTGATGCGGCCCTCGGTGTACGCGTCCAAGAGCACCTTGACGGGGCCGATGAGCTTGTCCAGATGCGGCGTGTCGCCCAGGCCGGTCACGTGCGACACCACTTTGGCACCCACACGGTTCATGAAGCCCAGGCCCTTGTTGCCGATGGCCACGACCTCGGCGCTCTGGCCCTGCGACTGCAGGTCCTTGAGCTGGCCGGTCACGGCGCGCAGGATGTTGGTGTTCAAGCCACCACACAAGCCCTTGTCCGTGGTCACCACGATGTAGCCGACGGTCTTGGCGTCGTTCTTCACCATGAAGGGGTGGACGTACTCCGGGTTCGCACGGCTGAGGTTGCCGGCGATCTGGCGCACTTTTTCCGCGTAGGGCCGGGCCGCACGCATGCGGTCCTGCGCCTTGCGCATTTTGGACGCGGCCACCATTTCCATGGCCTTGGTGATCTTCTTGGTGTTTTCCACCGATTTGATCTTGCCGCGTATTTCCTTGCCTGCTGCCATTGCTGCTCCTTAAAGGGTCAATGGGCCGGTTCAGTACGTGCCGGTTTTCTTGAAGTCGGCGATGGCGGCTGCCAGTTGGGCTTCGGCTTCTTTGTCCTTGTCCAGCGCCTTGCCAGCTTCCATCTTTTGCAGCAGGGCAGCGTGCTTGTCCTTCAGGAAAGCGTGCAGACCGGCTTCGAAAGGCAGCACCTTCTTGACGTCGATGTCATCGAGGTAACCCTTGTTCACGGCGAACAGGGTCGCAGCCATCAGCGGAATGGACAGCGGGCTGTACTGGGCCTGCTTGAGCAGTTCGGTCACGCGGGCACCGCGGTCCAGCTGCTTGCGGGTGGCCTCGTCCAGGTCGGAAGCGAACTGCGCAAAAGCGGCCAGTTCACGGTACTGGGCCAAGTCGGTACGGATACCACCGGACTGCTTCTTGATCAGGTCGGTCTGAGCCGCACCACCCACACGCGACACCGAAATACCGGCGTTGATGGCGGGGCGGATACCGGCGTTGAACAGGCTGGTTTCCAAGAAGATCTGGCCGTCGGTGATGGAGATCACGTTGGTCGGCACGAAAGCGGACACGTCGCCAGCTTGCGTTTCGATGATGGGCAGCGCGGTCAGCGAGCCGGTCTTGCCTTTGACGGCGCCTTTGGTGAAGGCTTCGACATAGTCGGCGTTCACGCGGGCGGCACGTTCCAGCAGGCGGCTGTGCAGGTAGAACACGTCGCCAGGGTAGGCTTCGCGGCCTGGCGGACGGCGCAGCAGCAGCGACACTTGGCGGTAAGCCACAGCCTGCTTGGACAGGTCGTCGTACACGATCAGGGCGTCTTCGCCACGGTCGCGGAAGTACTCGCCCATGGTGCAGCCGGAGTAGGCCGACAGGTACTGCATGGCAGCAGATTCGGAGGCAGACGCGGCCACAACGATGGTGTATTCCATCGCGCCGGCTTGCTCCAGGGCACGCACCACGTTCTTGATCGACGAGGCCTTTTGGCCAATCGCGACGTAAACGCAGGTCATGTTCTGACCCTTCTGGTTGATGATGGCGTCGATGGCCACAGCGGTCTTGCCGGTCTGGCGGTCGCCAATGATCAGTTCGCGCTGGCCACGGCCCACGGGCACCATGGAGTCGATGGACTTCAGGCCGGTCTGCACAGGTTGGTCAACCGATTTGCGAGCGATCACGCCGGGCGCAACCTTCTCGATCACGTCGGTCATCTTGGCGTTGACCGGGCCTTTGCCGTCGATGGGCTGGCCCAGGGCGTTCACCACGCGGCCGACCAGCTCGGGACCCACGGGCACTTCCAGGATGCGGCCCGTGCACTTGACGGTATCGCCTTCGGAGATGTGCTCGTATTCGCCCAGAATCACGGCGCCCACGGAGTCACGCTCCAGGTTCAACGCCAGACCAAACGAGGGCACGCCCTCCTTGTTGGCCGGGAATTCAAGCATCTCGCCCTGCATCACGTCCGACAGGCCGTGCACGCGCACGATGCCGTCGGTCACGGACACCACGGTGCCCTGGTTGCGCACGTCGCTCGCAGCGCCCAGACCTTGGATGCGCGACTTGATCAGTTCAGAAATCTCAGCGGGATTGAGTTGCATGGCTCTTTCCTTCTTTCGTAAGGGTTGTGATGCTCAGGCGCGACGCTTCGCGGCGGGAGCCGACATCAGGCCGACAAGGCCACTTTCATTTGTTCAAGACGGGCTTTGACGGAGGTGTCCAGCACCTCGTCACCCACCACCACGCGGATGCCGCCAATCAGATCGGGCTGCAGCTGCACGCTCAGGTTGAGCGGCCGTGCAAAGCGCTTTTCCAGCACCTGGGCCAGATCGGCCAGTGCAGCGCTGTCGATCTCGAAGGCGCTGTAGACGACCGCGTCAGCGGTGCCGGCCTGGGCGTTCTTCAGGGCGTGGAATTGGCTGGCGATTTCGGGCAGCACGGCCACCCGGCCGTTGTCGATGACGGCCTGCAAGAAATTGCGTGCCATGTCGGGCAGCGACTGCTTGGCCACACCCACAAACAGCTCCAGCACCTGCTGGGCCGTCACCTTGGGGTTGTCGGCGTACTGGCGCAGCTGTTCGTTGGCGGCAATGGCGGCCAGCTCGTCGAGCCAGCCCGCAGCGGTGGCGGTGTCTGCCTTGGCGGCTTGAAAAAGCGCTTCGGCGTAAGGGCGAGCAATGGTGGCGAGTTCGGCCATGGTCGTGTTTCCTGGCGTTGCGCGGATCAGAGCTCGGTCTTCAGGCGGCCCAGCAACTCGGCGTGGACGCCGGCGTTGACTTCGCGCTTGAGGATTTGCTCGGCACCCTTGACGGCCAGACCTGCCACCTCTTCGCGCAGCGCTTCACGCGCTTTCACGATTTGCTGGTCGGCTTCCTGGCGGGCAGCGGCCACAATCTTGGCAGCCTCTTCGGTGGCACGGGCCTTGGCTTCTTCAATGACAGCCTGGGCACGGCGCTCGGCATCGGCCAGACGGGTGGCGGATTCGTTGCGCGACTTGCTCAACTCTTCTTCCACACGCTTGTTGGCCACAGCCAGTTCGGACTTGGCCTTCTCGGAAGCGGCCAAGCCTTCGGAAATCTTCTGCGCGCGTTCGTCCAGCGCCTTGGCGATGGGGGGCCACACGAACTTCATCGTGAACCACACCAGGATCGCAAAAACGATGGCTTGCGCAAACAGGGTTGCATTGATATTCATCGCAACGCCTTTCTGTCGATGGACAAGAGTGTTGACGCCATTGCTGCGGCGCGGCGACGTGCCCCGCTCAGGCGGGACGACGGTCGGCCACGCAGCGCAGCAAACCCATTAAGCCAGCTGGAAGGGGTTGGCGAAGGCGAACAACAGGGCGATGGCCACACCGATCAGGAAGGCGGCGTCGATCAGACCGGCCAGAATGAACATCTTGGTTTGCAGGTCGTTCATCAGCTCAGGCTGACGGGCCGAGGACTCGAGGAATTTGCCGCCCATCAGCGCGATGCCGATGGAAGCGCCGATGGCGCCCAGACCAACAATCAGACCGCAAGCCAGAGCGACGAGACCCAGAACGTTTTCCATGATGACTCCTTAGGATGGATAAAAGTTAAGAAACAAAAACAAGAACGGAACGAAACACAGTACGCGAGGTTGAAGCGCGTCTTCAGTGCGCATCATGTGCCTGACCCAGATAAATCAGGGCCAACATCATGAAAATGAACGCTTGCAAGGTGATGACCAGGATGTGGAACAAGGTCCACACCGTGCCAGCGATCAGGTGTCCGACGAAGAGGAGCCCACCTGTGAGCGACAACGTGGCGAAACCGCCCAGCAGCGCAATCAGCATGAACACCAGCTCACCCGCGAACATGTTGCCAAACAACCGCATGCCGTGCGAAACCGTCTTCGCCACGAACTCGATCATTTGCATCAGGAAGTTGGTCACGCCCAGCAGCAGTGCCCAAACAGGATTCTTGGAGGTACCAAACGGAGCGGTCACCAACTCGTGCGTCCAGCCACCAAAGCCCTTGATCTTGATGTTGTAAAACAGGCAGAGCAGCAACACCGAGATCGACAGACCCAGCGTGGTGGACAGGTCAGCGGTGAGCACGACGCGCAGGTAGTCGGGGTAACCCATGGCAGGGCCAGCCACATGCCACAGCGCAGGCAGCGCATCAACCGGCAGCATGTCCATGAAGTTCATGGCAAAAATCCAGCAGAACACGGTCAGCGCCATGGGAGCCACCAGCTTGCGGCTCTCGGCGTTGTGGATCACACCCTTGGCTTGGGAGTCCACCATCTCGACCAGCATTTCAACGGCCGCCTGAAAACGACCCGGCACACCGGCCGTGGCAGCGCGCGCAGCACGCCACAGAACAAAACAGACCAGCGCACCCAGCACCGAGCTGACGATCACCGAATCCAGGTTGATGACCGAAAAGTCAACGATAAAACCTTGCTTCTGGTTGGTCAGGTGGACCAAGTGGTGGCGGATGTACTCGCCTGGGGTGGGCCCCGTCATTCCTTCAGCTGCCATATCAGTTAACCCAATTCACAGTTTTGTTTGAGGCGTCGCGCCCGGAACCAGAGCTCCAGCCAGTACGCCTTGAGAACCACCACAAGGCCCGCCACCAGGGCAAGCCAGTTCAGGTCGGCCACCAGCCTGGGGGCCAACGCCAGCAAGGCGATGGCCAGCAGCAGCTTGGCACCTTCCCACACAAAAAACCCCGCCAGCGAAGCCTGCGCCCCACCAGCCGCGCGCTTTGACAGCGCACCTTTGGTCAAGCCCCAGGCCATCAAGCCCGTGGGCACCACCACGGCAGCCGCCCCGTACAACAACGAGACCACCACCGGCTGGCTGCGGGTCAGCACTGCCGCGACACACGCCGCCAACACAGCCAACACCACCTGCCACCCCAACACAGCCCACACCGAAGCGTGTGGCTGCCGTTGCCGCCACTGCTGCGCCTCTTCGCGCGTCAGCGGCTTGAAATCGTCTTGCTCGGCCTCATCTGCTTCTTCGAATGCCGTTGAAGGCATGGGCTTTTGCAGCTTGCCAGCGCCGCTTGTTGCTGGGTCTTCAATTGTTGCCATCTTGAATTACAGCGAGGTTACGAGCGCGGCCCCGCGGTGAGCCAGGCCAGCAAAGCCGCCGATTATACGTAGAAACCCCATGGATTCGTCAAGCCGCTCGCCACCGCCTCAGCGGCATCGGCCGGCGGCGGGATAATTCGGTTCATGAACAACGCATCCCCCGCCTCCTTGCCCGACACCCTGTGCTACCTCAACGGCGAATTCAGTTCGCTGCAAGACGCCAAGATCAGCGTCCTCGACCGCGGTTTCATTTTTGGCGACGGCGTGTACGAGGTGCTGCCGGCCTATGGCGGTCGCATCTTCCGCCTGGAACAGCACCTGGCCCGCCTGGACCGCTCGCTGGCCGAGTTGCGCATGGGCAACCCACTGTCGCGTGAGCAATGGCTGGCCATCGCCCGCCAACTGCTGACCGACCACGCGGCGCGCACCGGCGCGGTGGACCAGATCATCTACATCCAGATCACACGTGGTGTGGCCGTGCGCGACCACGTGATGGTCGAAGGCGTCGCACCCACCGTTTTTGTGATGTCCAGCACCATGAAGCCACCCACCGAAGCACAACGCACCGAAGGCGTGGCCTGCGTGACGGCCGACGACTTCCGCTGGCAGAAGGCCCACATCAAGAGCACCAGCCTGCTGGGCGCGGTGTTCGCGCGTCAGATCAGCGCCGACCAGGATGCGCTGGAAACCGTGATGTTCCGGGGCGACCACCTGAGCGAGGCAGCCGCCAGCAACGTGTGGGTGGTCAAAAACGGTGTGCTGATGGGCCCACCCAAAAACCAGCTGGTGCTCGAAGGCATCCGCTTTGGCCTGCTGGAAGAAATCTGCGCCGCGCAGGGCATCCCCTTCGAATTGCGCCCCATCACGCGCGCCGAGGTGCTGGCGGCCGACGAGCTGCTCTTGTCCTCGGCCACCAAAGAGGTGCTGCCCATCACCCGCCTGGACGGCCAGGCGGTGGGCAACGGCAAACCGGGCCCGGTGTACGCGCGCCTGCATGCCGGCTACCAGACCGCCAAGGCCGAACAATCGGTTTGACCCAGGATATGAGGCCATGAGAGACATCCCGCCCGAGCAGTCGCTGATCGAGTACCCGAGCGATTTCCCCATCAAGGTGATGGGCGCATACGTGGACGGTTTTGCCGAAGCCATCGCCATCGTGGCGCAAGGCTTCGACCCCGGCTTCGACCCGGCCACCATGGAAAAGCGCCCCAGCAAAGGCGGCAACTACCTGGGCCTGACCATCACCGTGCGCGTGACCAGCCGCGAGCAGCTCGACGAGCTGTACCGCACGTTGTCCTCACACCCCATGGTCAAAGTGGTCCTGTGACGTGATCACGCGCCAGCTCGGCCAGGTGGACTACCTGCCCACCTTCGATGCCATGCAGGCCTTCACGGCCGAGCGCACCGAGGCGACCGAAGACGAGTTGTGGCTGTGCGAGCACCCGCCCGTGTTCACCCAGGGCCTGGCCGGCAAGGCCGACCACCTGCTCATGCCAGGCAACATCCCCGTGGTGCAAACCAACCGGGGCGGCCAGGTCACTTACCACGGGCCCGGGCAGGTGATGGCATACCCATTGATCGACCTGCAACGCGCGGGCTACTTCGTCAAAGAGTACGTCTACCGGCTTGAAGAAGCGGTCATCCGCACCCTGGCGCACTTTGGCGTGACCGGCCACCGCGTGGCGGGCGCCCCCGGCATCTACGTGCGCCTGGCCGACCCGTTCGACCACGCCGCCCTGCGCGATCCACAGCCCGCGCACGACCCCTTCCGGGGCCTGGGCAAGATCAGCGCGCTGGGCATCAAGGTCAGCCGCCACAAGACCTACCACGGCCTGGCCCTGAACGTGGCCATGGACCTGGAACCCTTCGGCCGCATCAACCCCTGCGGCTACGCGGGCTTGAAAACGGTGGACCTTTCTACAATCGGGGTCCCAACCGACTGGCAGACGGCTGCCGGCGTGTTGGGCCAGAACCTGCGGGCGCTGCTGGCGCCCTGAACATCCATGAACGCACCCACCACACCCGCCTACGACCCCACGGCCAAGCAGAAATCGGCCGACAAGGTCTCGCGCATCCCCATCAAGGTCGAGCGCGGCGAGGTGCTGAAAAAGCCCGACTGGATCCGCGTCAAGGCCGGCAGCCCCACCACCCGCTTCTACGAAATCAAGGACATCTTGCGCGCCAACAAGCTGGTGACGGTGTGCGAGGAAGCCAGTTGCCCCAACATCGGCGAGTGCTTCGGCAAGGGCACGGCCACCTTCATGATCATGGGCGACAAGTGCACCCGCCGCTGCCCCTTCTGCGATGTGGGCCACGGCCGGCCCGACCCGCTGGACGTGAACGAACCCGCCAACCTGGCCAAAACCATCGCCTCGCTCAAGCTCAAGTACGTGGTCATCACCAGCGTGGACCGCGACGACCTGCGCGATGGCGGCGCCGGCCACTTCGTGGAGTGCATCCGTCAGACGCGCGAGCTGTCTCCGACCACGCAGATCGAGGTGCTGGTGCCCGACTTCCGTGGCCGCGACGACCGAGCGCTGGAGATACTGAAAGCCGCGCCGCCCGACGTCATGAACCACAACCTGGAAACCGTGCCACGCCTGTACAAGGAAGCGCGCCCAGGCTCCGACTACCAGTTCAGCCTCAACCTGCTCAAGAAGTTCAAGGCCCTGTTCCCCCACGTGCCCACCAAAAGTGGCCTGATGGTGGGCCTGGGCGAAACCGACGAGGAAATCCTGGCCGTGATGCGCGACATGCGAGAGCACAACATTGAAATGCTGACCATCGGCCAGTACCTGGCACCCAGTGGCCACCACCTGCCGGTGCGCCGCTACGTGCACCCGGACACGTTCAAGATGTTCGAGGAAAAGGCGTATGAGATGGGGTTCTCGCACGCGGCCGTGGGCGCCATGGTGCGCTCCAGTTACCACGCCGACCAGCAGGCCCACGCGGCCGGCGTCTGAGGCTTTCGAACGCCCATGAAAAAACCGCGCCGTGGCGCGGTTTTTTCATGGGCTGACGTGCATCACTTCTTGGCAGGCGCCACCACCACGTCGATTTCGACACGGCGGTTCTTGGCACGGCCTTCGGCGGTGGCGTTGTCGGCCACCGGCTGGCTCTCGCCCTTGCCTTCGGTCTTGATGCGCGCGGCCGGGATGCCCTGGCTGACCAGGTACGCCTTCACCGATTCCGCCCGAGCCAGAGACAAGGCTTGGTTGTAGGCATCAGAGCCCACCGAGTCGGTGTGCCCGACCGCGATGGCCACGTCCAGGTTCACGCCTTTGATCTTGGTGATCAGCGCGTCGAGGCCGGTTTTGCCTTCGGGCTTGAGGTCGGACTTCGCAAAGTCGAACAACGCATCGGCGGCAAAGGTCGTGCGGGCCGCAGGCGCCGCAGCAGCGGCCGCAGGCGCCGCCGGAGCAGGGGCCGGACGCGCGCGCTGGGGCGCATCGGCCACGGCCTTGGTCTTGTCGATCATCAACACGTCAGGCGTGTCGAAGGGGCACAGTTCCGACGGGTCCATGCCATCGCGATCCTGCCCGACGTCCTTGGGTGTCGGCATGTCGGGGCGGGCCACGTTGAGGGCAGGCACCAGTTTGCCCATGCTCGACAGCGTGCGCGCCTGAGCCACGAAGTGGTTGTAGTAGGCGTTGGTGTAGGCACGACCCGCTTCGAAGTACTCGTTTTGCGTGTCCAGCAAGTCCAGCAGCGTGCGCTGGCCAATGTCGAACTGCTGGCGGTAGGCCTCACGGGCTTTTTCGGTGGAAAGGCGGTGCTGGTCCAGGTAGCCCAGTTGTTCGGTCAAACGGACCACGTCGTTGTACGCGATGGCCAGGGTCTGACGGGCGTCGCGGCAGGCCTTTTCCTGCAGGTTGCGCGCTTCGTTCTGGTACTCGGCTGCCTGCACCTCGCGGGCTTTGTCGGCGCCGCCCCGGTACAGGTTGTAGTTCAGCAGCAGTTCCACCGCGGCGTCACGCGAGCCGCCCTGGACGCCATCGAGGTTGCGGTCCCAGGACTGGCGCACACGGAAGTCCACGCGCGGCATGTAGGCGGCCTTGCGGGTTTCCACGCCCAGCTTGGCGGCCAGCACGTTTTCGTAGGCAGCGTTCAGGGCCGGGTTGCTGGCCAGGCCGTTTTTCATGGCGTCGCTGGCGCTGGCGGGCAGGCCACCGAGTTTGGCGGAGGCGGCAATCGGCGGCAGCGTCGCAGCCGGCTTTTCACCCACGATGCGCAGGTAACGGGCGCTGACATCGTGCAGGTTGGAAATTTCGGTCAGCAGGTTGGATTCGGCCAGGGCCAGACGGCCATTGGCCTGCTCCAGGTCCACACGGCGGGTCACGCCGGCGTCGGTGCGCTCGGTCAACTGCTGCGCGGTGAGCTTGTGCTCGATGTAGTTCTGCTTGGCCTGCTCCACCAGTTCGCTGTAACGCGCCACGTCGGCGTAAGCGCGCAAGGCTTCCAGCGCGGCGGTTTCCGAGGCGTCGATCAGCTCGTAATAGCGCACCAGCTTGGCATGCCCCAGGCGTGCCACTTCATTGCGGGCGAAAAAGCCGTCAAACAGAATCTGGTTGAGCTGCACACCCGCACGGGTGTGGGTGAAATCGATCTGCGACGAACCGGGACGCTTCTGCCACTCGCGGCCCACACCCGCATCCAGGTCGATTTGAGGCAGGTAGGCCGACTTGGCCACGTTGCGCTCGGCCTCCGAGCCCAGCAGGGCATGCCAACGTGCCTGGACTTCGGGGTTGCTGACAACGGCCTTGCGTGCCGCCTCCACCAGCGGGGCCGGCAGGGTTTGAGCGTGTGCCACCACGCCAGTGGCGGCCAGCACAGCGGCGCACACGGCTGTCAGTGTTGCTCTGTTCATAAAAAAACCTCCAAGGTTGTAAAGGCACACCAACGTGCCAGCGTTCTTTGCAAAGAAAAACGTTATAAGTGATTTCCGAATCTGTGTAAAAATTTTTTTCAGAGACTTTGCATTTGGGAAATGTAGCTCTTTGTAAGCGGTTGTGGCGGCATTTGGCTTGGCATACAGTCGCAAATGTCAACTTCGGTACCCGCTCGCTGCCGTTTTGACCCCAGCACGCCACTTGATGCAGCCCACACGCCTTTGGTCAACCGTTCACCGCCTCCAGCGCCCGCCCAAAGCCGCGCTGGCCGTGGTGTGCGCCATCGGTGCGTTGATAGGCGGCCTGACGCTGGCGCAGCCCCAGCTCGACAAGACGCAGCAGATCGCCATGGAGCGCTACGGTCAGCGGGCGGTGGATCAGGTGGTGGCGTGGCGCAAGATGATGGACGACAGCCGCGCACTGGGTGAGCAAGAAAAGCTCAGCACCGTCAACACGTTTTTCAACCGCCGCGTGTTGTTTGAAAACGACATCGTGGTCTGGCGACAAAACGACTACTGGGCCACGCCCCTGGAGTTCTTTGGCCAAGGCGCCGGTGATTGCGAAGACTTCGCCATCGCCAAGTACATGAGCTTGCTCATGGTCGGTGTCCCGGCCGAAAAAATCCGCATGATTTATGTGCGTGCCAACATCGGCGGGCGCAGCGAAGCCCACATGGTGCTGGGTTATTTTGAGACGCCCACGGCCGAACCCCTGATTCTGGACAACCTGATCGGCAGCATACGGCCCGCCTCTTCGCGCACCGACCTGTCACCCGTTTTCAGTTTCAACGGGCAGGGCCTGTGGGTGGCCGGTCAAGCCGCCTCGTCGGGCGACCCGACGGCACGCCTGTCGCGCTGGCGCGACCTGCTTGAGCGCATGAAACAAGAGGGCCTGTGATGGCCACACCCGCATCCCACCCAGCATCCAACCCGACCCGCACCGAGAGCCCACCATGTCACTGATCAAACAACTCTGGATTGCCATCGCGCTGGTGATGACGGTGGCTTTTGGCGGCAGCCTGGTGGTCAGCGTGCTCTCCGCACGCCACTACCTGGAACAACAGTTGCAGGTGAAAAACATAGACAACGCCACCGCGCTGGCCTTGTCGCTCACGCAGATGGACAAGGACCCGGTGACGATGGAGTTGCAGGTGGCCGCGCAGTTTGACGCCGGCCACTACCGCTTCATCCGCTTGACCGCCCCCAACGGACAAACCCTGGTGGAGAAGGTGTACGAAGGCAAGCTGGAGGGCGCGCCCAGTTGGTTTGCCCGGCTCATTCCCATCCATGCGGAGCCGGGGCAGGCCATGGTGCAAGACGGCTGGAAACAGTTCGCCACCATCAGCCTGGCCAGCCACGACCAGTATGTCTACAAAAGCCTGTGGGAAGGCACCCTGGAGCTGCTCGCCTGGTTTGTGTTTGGCAGCGCCGCCACGGGTTTGTTGGGCACCCTGGCCATCCGTTTCATCACCCGCCCGCTGAACGATGTGGTAGGCCAAGCACAGGCGATTGCCGAGCGCCGCTTCACCACGGTGGAGGAGCCTCGCACACCCGAACTGCGTGCCGTGACGCGCGCCATGAACGACATGGTGGGCCGCCTCAAAGCCATGTTCGCCGAAGAAGCCGCGCGCCTGGAAACCCTGCGCAAAAAGGTCAACCGCGACGCGGTGACCGGCCTGTCCAGCCGGGAGTACTTCTTGTCGCACCTGCGCGAGATCATTGCGGGTGAAACCTTTGGCTCGGTGGGCAGCCTGGTGATGGTGCGGCTGGTCTACCTCAACGAACTCAACGCCAAGCTGGGCCACCGACGCGCCGATGAGTTGCTGAAAGACCTGGGCCAGGTGCTGTACAACGCCGGCAACGGGCGCGGTGGTCAACGCGCCGGCCGCCTCAAGGGTGGTGAGTTTGCGGTGGTCTGCCCCACGTTCGAGTCACCCACCGAAGCGGCCAAGGACATCCACGACCGCCTGATGAAGGAGTGGCTGCCCAAATGGCAGAGTGAGTTCACCGACCTGTTCCACCTCGCCGCCGTGCGTTACCACCGCGACCAGAGCCTGGGCGACTTGCTGACGCGGGCCGATGAAGCGCTGGCCCAGGCACAGGCCAAGGGTTCCAACAGCATGTTTGTGGTGGAGGACGGGAAATCGCGCATGTCGGTACCAGCCGAACAGTGGCGCACCCTGCTGACCGAAGCGGTGCGCGGCGGGCAGCTGAGCCTGGCCTTCTACCCGGTGGTGCGTGGCAGCGAAGGCGCGGCCCTGCACCAGGAAAGTGTGATCCGGCTGCAGACCGATGCCTCGGGCACGCTGCTGTCGGCGGGCGACTTCATGCCCATGGCGGCCAACCTCAACCTCACGGCCCCCATCGACCTCAATGTGGTCAAGCTCGCCATCGAACACCTGAGCACCCGCAGCGGCGACATCGCGGTCAACCTGTCGGCCGAAACCATCGCCGACTTCCAGTTCCGCAACCAGCTCACCACGCTGCTGCAGGGCTACCCGGAGATCTGCAAACGCCTGCTGTTCGAAGTGCCCGAATACGGCGTGTTCCGCCAGTTCGACGCCTTCAAGGAACTGGCCCGCACCCTCAAGGAGCTGGGCTGCCGCGTGGGCATCGAGTACTTTGGCCAGCGTTTTGCCGAAAGCGACAAGCTCTCAACGCTGGGGCTGGACTACATCAAGGTGCACCCCAGCTACGTGCGCGGCATTGCCGACAACACGGGCAATCAGGAGTTCCTGCAAGGCCTGTGCGCCATGGCGCACGCGCTGGGCATCGTGGTCATCGCACTCGGCGTGGAAAACCGCGACGACCTGCCGCTGCTGGCCAAGCTGGGCTTTGATGGGGCCACGGGGCCGGGGGTGAAGTGAGCCAGCACGATGCCGCAAAAAACCCCGGGGACCACTGGCACCCCGGGGTTGATCGCACCCCAACCGATGGGGCGTTTCACATGGTCAGGTGATGCTCGGGTCCGAGTTCATCGTGGTCATGGTCAAGATGTCGGCCTCCAGCGCGATGTCGGCAGGCTGCGATTGATCAAGCGTTGGGCTCTGCTCTTCCACCTGCTGCACAGCACCGGCACCATCGCCACCTTCACCATCCGCCGTCACCACGGTGTCGGAGCCGCTCAAGGCCTCTGCCAGGTCCAGGCCTTCAATGTCGGTCAGAATGTCCTGAATGAGCAGGCTGTCCGACCCGCTGACATCGGTGGTGGACTCGGCATCGGCATCGACACCCTCAGGGTCGGCGAGGTTGATCTCGACCACGTCTGCGCCCAACCCGCTGGAAGATGCGTCACCGTCATCACCTTCGATCGCCACATCATCGCCCGTGGCCAAGCCGTCTGTGACCACTGAGGCATCGGCGGCAACAAAACCCGCAGCGACCGGCGCCGTTGCGTCGTCGCCCTGGAGAGACGCCAGCGCGTCGCCTGCTGGAGCACCGGGCTCCACCTTGATCGTCAGGGCCATCTCGTCTTTGAGACCCCCCAAGTCTTCGGCAATCAATGTGAAGCCGAGGTCAAACGACACATCGTCGTCGATGGGCGCGCCGAGGGTGACCGCCGCCTTGTAGCCTGTGCCCGAGGCGTCGGTAGGCACGATGCTGACCGTCACCACCGCCGTCTCCACACCGGCGTCATCGGCGACCTTGCCATAGACCTCTGTTGCATCGGCATTGGCGCTCCACTGAACCGGCTTGCCGCCAGAGGAAATCCCTCCAGCAGGCATGCCTGTAGGCGTGCTGCCAGCAAAATACACCCTCGGCTTATCGCCGATGTCCGGATCGGCCACGAGAAAGTCTTGGGAGTCTTCAGCAGCCCCAGTCAGCAGATCGCCTTCGCGCACGGTCAAGGTCAAGGTATCGTCATTGGCCATGGAATCCAGGCTGGTTTCACCAACGTCTTGCTTGCCATTAACGTTGAGGTCAACCCACAAGACCGTGGTTTTGTCATTGCCAGTGACGAACTCGGGCGCGTCGTTCACCGCCGTCACCGTGACTGTGATGTTGGCCACGTCGGTGTCGCCATCGGCGTCCTTCATCTGGTAGCTGAAGTAGTCCTTGTGCTCACCCTCGCCCATCGCCTTGGCTTTGGCGGCATTCAATGCGTAGGTGGCCTGACCGTCTTTTCCGATCGTGAGCGTGCCCATCGCGCCTTTGGCCATCACGCTGGTCTCGGTGCCCTCCAGGAAATCGGTCGCGGCGTAGCTCCGATCGCCACCTGTGCGCACCCACACCACCTGGGCCTGCGCGCCGTCGTCCATGCCTTCGTGTCTGTCCGTGCCAACGCCAGCCACGCCATTGAACACATTGAAGATCGTGCTGACGGCCTTGCCATCGGCAACAGCGGTCACCGCAGCGAAGTCGTCTCCAGCTTCGGGGCCGCGGTCCAGGAAGTTCAGTTGATGACCAATGTCATAGCTGGCGCTGTCTGTGACCGTGTCGCCATCACCATCGGTGGCCGTGGCGGTGGCCTTCAGACTGAGCACATCTTTGCCGAGGTTGGTGATGTCATGCGGGTTGCTGCTGCCGTGCAGCACGGCACGCTCTTGGGTGAGCGTGAGCACGCCATCGTCGTCAACCGACAACGTGAACACCGTTTTTTCATCGGCACCCGTGCCGATCACACCCCGCACAACACCATCCCCTTCGGGAGTCAAACGCACCTGTTCTTGAGTGGCCGTGTCCCACAATTCGGCTTTGTCCTTGTTGATCACCAAACTGTAGTTGATGGTCTGCGGATCATTTGCCGCCGCACCATCGGCACCGTAGTGCACCTCAAAACGGCTGCTGAGTTGGGTTTCACCCAAGTCGGCGTCGGTGTCCTTGCTCTCGCCCAATTCGTCTGTGTCTTTGTCAGACACGATCAGCGGCACACCCTCCCATTTCAGCGTGAGGTTGACGTCTTCATAGTCCTTGTCAGACGAGTACGCCCCGATCTTCAGGTCTTCCCAGTTGAGATCACCGTTGTCGCCGGCCCAGATACCAGAAGCATTCGCCTGAACATACGAATGCCCACCTTGGTTCAGCGCGCTGTCCGAGAAGAACACGCGGCTGGTTGTGCCACTGGCATCGCTGTTCAAAACCACATCGCCCATCTTTACGGCCCAGGCATCACCGCTCCTCACAAACTGGACTTCGGTCAAGTCGAACTTCGTATTCGAAGCGCCGCCATTGGGCAATAGAAAGAACCCGATTTGGTCAGGCGTCACTTGGGTGACCGTACCGTCCGCATTCTCGAGTTTGGGCAACTCAACGGTGTAACCACCGCTGATGGGATCCACCTTGAATGTGTACTGCACGCCATCCAACGTTATTTCCTTGGTGCCGCTCAGACCATCCACAAAAGGGATATCTTTCACGCCATCGAACAACACGGCCCCACCAAGAAGGTTGCCATCGCTGCCCTTGACATAAAAGCCCACACTGTTGTTTTGCCCCGCTTCACCGCCGTGGTAGGTCAGCGAGAAGGTGGGAGTGATGCCTACGGTGGGTGGGTTCACCACCAGCTCAGGCACATCGTCCTGCACCCGCGCCTCCAGCGGCACAGAAACGGGATCACCGTCCTTGTCCTCACCCACGAGGTCCACCGTGGTCAGCGGCAGCCAGTCCTCCCCCTGCTTCGAGTGCGTCATCGCGCCCGTGACGGTCAGCGTGTACGTGCCATCTTCGTTGACCACCAGTTTGGCGGCCGAGCCAGCTTCATCGGTCTGGGCCACGCCCAGGGCGTTGAAGTACACCGTGGCCGAGCCGCCGCTGACGCTGACCGACTGTCCATCAAACGTCACACCCGTGACCTTACCGAAACCGTCTGCACCCCAGTTCACCGCACCCGTCATCGTCTGGACGCCAGTGGTGTGGCTCAGGTCCGGGTTTTCAGTTTCGTTGTTGCCGATCACCCCGCCACCCGCTTCGGGCACCGATTCTTCTTCCAAGTCCACTGTCAGCCTGCCAATCAACTCGGGAGCAGATGTCGGCGGAGGTGGCGGTGCAGGCGGCGGCTCAGGTGTCGGTGCCGGCTCAGGCGCTGGACTTGGCGCAGGCCCCGGCCCCGGCGTCGGAGCCGGACCAGGCGCAGGGCCAGGTGCAGGAGCCGGACCTGGCGCAGGCGCTGGTGGCTCGGGCGGGCGCTCGGGTGACTCCGTTGTCGGCGCTTCTTCAATCAGGCTGGGCTGCCCAGGGTAGTCGGGCGGCAAGTCAGAGAGGCTGGTTTCGAAGTCAAACGCCAGCGGGTCCACGGGCTCCACAATGCGCAGCAAGCGCACAAAGGCATTGCCGTCGTCACCCGAACCGGCGCCGGCACCTGCGGCAGGCGCTTCCAGCTCTTCCGTGAGGTCGCCTCCGCCCGCCAAGGTGTCGATGACCCGTTCGATGGTGCCGCTGGCCACCGCTGCGCTATCAGCCGCAGGTGCGGAAGTTGCAAACAAGCTGTCGTCGATTTGGAGGCGTTGCTCGCCACGCAGCTCTATGGGCGCCGCGTCGTCGGCCACCAGTTCCACCCGCCCCCGCGGACCGGAGACGATGGTTTCGCCCTTGAGCACGACATCGCCTTCCTTGAGCGCCCTCGTCTGCCCCGTGGCAGACACCACAAACACCACCCCCGAAAGGGCCTTCACCGTATAGACCTGCGCCATGTTCACCCCCTGCTTGATAAGAAGCCTCAAGGATGGCGTCAGGCCTTTGAAACAGCCATTGGCTGATCGTCGGAAAGAAACTCAAATTTTGTGACGACGAGGCCTCTGCCACACGCTGCAAAGGATCAGTTGCTCACGCTTTTTGCGTCAAAATTCGTGAAATTTGCCTGTTTGTGTTGGTATGTTTTAAATTTCCTAACGTTTGTTGAAAATTTTCTGCTATCTTGCAAGCTCCCTCCATGCCTCGACTCCCATGGTTTTGAACCGACAAAACACCCGCGGCTTCACCCTGGTCGAACTGATGGTGACGACGTCGATTGCTGCGGTGATGTTGGCCATCGCCGCGCCTTCGTTGAGAGACTTCGTCCAGCGTTCGCAACTGAGCAGCGCGGCCAATGACCTGTCGCTGGCGCTCATGTACGCCCGCAGCGAAGCCATCAAACGGGGTTGGCCGGTGACGGTCTGCAAATCCGCCAACCCGTCGGCCAGCAGCCCGGCCTGCAGCAGCGCGGCCAACTGGCAGACCGGCTGGGTGGTGTTTGTCAACCACAGCGGCATGACAGACGCCGCCACCAGTTCGGTGGATGCCGGCACGCCGGCAGACGAGGTGATCCGGGTCGGCTCGGGCCTCTCGGCCAGCGTCAGCGGTGGCACCGGGTTTGGCAACTACATCACCTTTCTGCCGGCGGGGGCGGTCAAGGGCAGCGGCAACAGCGGCAGCGCCGCCAGCGGCGCCTTCACCGTTACCGTGGCCAGCCTCGCCAAACAGGTGTGCATCAACACCACCGGCCGCAGCGAAGTCACTTCGGGAAGCTGCCCATGACCCCCCCCCAACACCGACACCAAGCTCAGCGCCCACGCACCGCCCGGCGCCCATCTTCCGAAGCGGGCTTCACACTGATCGAGGTGCTGGTGACGGTGGTGGTGACCTCGCTGGGCCTGCTCGGGTTTGCCGGCATGTTGGCCAGCTCCGTCGCCTCCAACCGCGAGGCCTACATGCGCAGCCAGGCGACCCTTTTGTCGTACCACATCGTGGAGCGCATGCGCGCCAACCGGCCGGCCGTGCTGCTGGGCGCCTACACGGTGTCGCTCAACGACACGCCGTCCGCCGGCACCGTGGCCGGCGACGACCTGGTGGGCTGGCGCACGCTGCTGAGCAACTACCTGCCCGCTGGCACAGGCTCGGTCAGTGCCGACGGCAACGGGAACGTGACCGTGCTGATCCAGTGGTCGTCGCGCAGCGACAACACCGCCGACGCCGACGGTGTCGAGAACCGGCAATTCACCAGCCAATCGAGGCTATGAGCATGCGCCAGACCAGCCACCCCATTCGCCGCGTCGGCCGATACCGGCAACGCGGCCTCAGCCTCATCGAGCTGATGGTGTCGTTGACGATTGGCCTGGTCATCGTCACCACCATTGGGTATGTGTACGTGGGTGCCGCGGCCACCTTTCGCTCGCTCGATGCGTCGTCGCGCATTCAGGAGAACGTCCGCTTCGCCTTTGAACGCATGAGCCACGACATCCGCATGGCGGGCTTCACCGGCTGCGCTTACCGAACCACCGCCAACGTGCTGAACAACCCGGACGACTGGGGTCATGCCCTGTTCACCATGCCTGTGGTGGGCTATGAGGCCAGCGCCACGCTGCCCACCGGCGTGCCTGCGGCCCTGCGTGGCGATGCCATCAGCGTGATCCGCGCAGACAACGCACGCGAGTACATCGTGGACACCCACAACCCCAATTCCGCGCAGTTCCAGCTCAAGGCCAACCACGACCTCAAACAGGGCGAGTTGCTCGTTGTCACCGATTGCCAGCACGCCGCGCTGTTTCAGATGACCAACGTGAACAACAACAACAACAACATCGCCACGGTCAACCACAACACCGGCAATGCCACCACGCCGGGCAACTGCACCAAAGGGTTTGGCCTGCCCGTGCCCAACCCCTGCAACACGAACGGCACCCCCTACACCTTCAGCGAAGGCTCGCGCATCCTGCGGCTGAGCGCCATCACCTACGTGATCCTCAACAAGGAGACCAACAACAGCCTGCCCGAACGCCCGGCCCTGTTCCGCCGTGCCATGCGGGCCGATGGCAGTGGCAACGAAGTCCAGGTGTCGGAGGAACTGGTGGACGGCATTGCCGACATGCAGCTGCGCTACGGCGTGGACACCACGGTGCCCGCCGATGGCACGGTGGACACCTATGTGAGCGCGAGCGACGTGGCGGCCACCGCCCCCGGCACCACCGACCAGGAGCGCTGGGCGCGGGTGCTGGCGGTGCAGATCGACCTGCTGACCGTCTCGAAACCAGACCAGCAGGTGGCCACCGAGCCCCAGAGCTACTACTACAACGGCGCCACGGTCACGCCCAGCGACCGCCTGATGCGCAAGGCCTTCACCACCACCGTGGCCGTGAGGAACCGGCTATGAACACGCCCCACCGTCTGCCCACCCGGCAAAAAGGCGCCAGCCTCGTGGTGTCGCTGATGTTTCTCGTGGTGCTGGGGCTGCTCGGCGCCTGGGCTGCTTCGTCGAACATGCTGCAGGAGCGCATGGCCGGCGCGACACGCAATCGGGATCTGGCGCTGCAGGCGGGCGAAGCGGCCTTGCGTGAAGGTGAAGGCTTTCTCCAGAGCCAATCCGCCAGCTGGCACACCACCAGCGCCACCCAGTTCACCGGGGCCGATGGCCTGCTCACCTACGCAGCCGCCGATGCGAACGACCTCGCCTACTGGCGCTTGTCCACCAGCTGGCCCAGCAGCAAAACCGCCACCACCACACTGAACCAGGTGGACGCGGCGCCGCAGTACGTCATCCAGCGCCTGGGCAACCTCGACCCCACCAACCCGGCGACCATTTATTACCGCGTCACGGCCCGCGCCGTGGGCGGCGACGCCAACGCGGTGGTGGTTGTTCAAAGTGTTGTTGTCTTCACCCCCTGAGAGGCCACCATGTTGTCACCCCTTGTGTGGAAACAGACCACCGTGCTGCTGGCGGCCGGCGCGTTTGCCCTGGCGTCTCAAGCGGCCATCACGCTGAGCGAAACGCCGCTGTTCCTGACCGCCAGCGTCACGCCCAACGTTGTGCTGACGCTGGACGACTCCGGCAGCATGGCGCGTGGCTACGTCCCCGACACGATTGGCGACTCCAGCACCAAACTCAACAGCCCACGGTTCACGGCGGCGTCCTACAACGCCATGTACTACAACCCACGGGTCACCTACGCAGTGCCCACCCGCACCGACGGTGTGAGCTACAGCACCAGCTTCACGACGGCCTACGTCAACGGTTTTGACACCTCCAAGGGTTCGGTGAACCTGTCCAGCAACGGCTACCGCCCCATCTACAACTGCGAGCCGGCCACCGACTCGGCGGATTGCGACCGGGCCTCGGGCGCGGGTGGCAGCACCACCACCACAACGACGAACTACAGCTACACCTGCCGTGCGATGTTTGACAACCGCGGCAACAACAACGACCGCATCTACGCCTGGAACTGCGCGCCCGCCATGCCTTTCAGCGGCGATGGCTCGGCGGCAGAGGCCACCAACGCCACCATCACGGTGACCGGCGCCGGTGGCTACAGCCGCAACTACTCGGTGGACAGCACCCGCGATGAGGGTGGTGGCGAAGTGCGGATCAACCTGTCCACACGCAACGAAATCACCAGCGACTCCAACAACCTGAACAACGTCACGTTCGCCTGGTCGCAAACCACCACCACCACCACCACATCGGGGCCGGCCTACTACCACCTCTACTACAGCGACAAAACCGGGGCCGCCCGTCCCTCTGGTTGCAACGACAACCGCGAAACCAACGCCTGCTACATCTACATCCAGGTAGGCAGCAGCGACGACATCGCCACCGGCAACACGGCCGCCCAACGCCAGAACTTCGCCAACTGGTACTCCTTCTACCGCTCGCGGGCGCTCGCGGCCATGTCGGCGGCCATGAACGCCGTCACCGCGCTGGGGCCCAACCAGGTGCGGCTGGGCTGGCAAACCCTCAACAATGGCGGTTGCAACAGCTTTGGCACCTCCTGCAAAGGCTACGACAGCACCAACCGCGAGAACCGCATCCGCACGTTGGACGAGCTCAAGACCGGCTCGACCACCGTCACCCACCGCAGCGATTTCTACAACTGGGTGGCCCGCATGCAGGTCGGCAGCACGACCCCGCTGCGCGCTGCCCTCAAACGTGCTGGCGACTACTTTTCCACCAGCGGCGTCAACAGCCCCTATGCCGAGGTACCCTACAAAACCCTCGGCACCGAGCTGTCGTGTCGGCGCAACTTCCATGTGATGTTGACGGACGGGCTGTGGAACGCCAACAGCAACGTGAACTACGGGGGCGACGTGGACACCACGGCCGTTACGCTGCCGGACGGCACTGGCTACAGCCCGCGCGCGCCCTACCGCAGCACCACCAACCCGCCTTCGGGCCTGTCCTACAGCAACAACCTGGCCGACATCGCCTTCAACTACTGGGCCACCGATCTGCGCTCCGGCCTGACCAACAACCTCACGCCCTTCACCGTTGATCGGTCTGGCACGGCAGCGGACCAGTACTGGAACCCGCGCAACAACCCGGCCACCTGGCAACACATGGTCAATTTCAACATCAGCTTCGGCCTGGGCAGCGTGTTGACCGATCCGTTGTGGGGCGGCTCTACCTACGCGGGTGATTTTGCGGCACTCAGCGCGGGCACCAAACACTGGCCCCCCACGGACGAAGCACCAACCACCAACAACGAACCCGACGGCCATGTCTACGATCTGTGGCACGCCGCCATCAACAGCCGTGGACAGTTTTTCAACGCCGACGACCCGGCCGGCATCAACAGCGCCTTCCAGTCGGTGTTCAGCTCCATATTGAGCGCCAACCCGTCGTCGGCCGCGCTGGCCGCCAACTCGACCAGCATCCAGACCGGCACCATGGTCTACCAGGCCAAGTTCGACAGCACCGACTGGCACGGCCAGCTGGTGGCCTACAACGTCAACGCCGATGGCAGCGTGGGCAATGCCCAGTGGGACGCCGCCACCCGCTTGCCCGCGCCCGCCGCACGCAACATCACCAGCTGGAACGGCACCCAGGGCAGCAGCTTCGCCAGCTGCACCAACGACCTCAGCGCGGCCCAGCAGGCCGTGCTCAACCGCAACCCCAGCAACGTGGTGGACAACCTGTGCAGTGCCCGCCTGGCCTGGTTGCGCGGCGATGCCAGCGCCGAGGCACGCAACGGCGGCAACTTCCGCAACCGCCCCGTCTCGGCCCTGGGCGACATGATCAACTCCGACCCGGCGTATGTGAAAAACGAAGACCACGGCTACACCAACGCGGGTGCGGCCATGACGGAAAAAAGCAGCTACGCCGCCTATGTGGCCGGCAAAGCCACACGCGTGCCCATGGTGTACATCGGCGCCAACGACGGCATGCTCCACGGCTTCCGGGCCGATTCGGGCGCCGCCGATTCGGGCCGTGAACTGATGGCGCACGTGCCCTCGGCGTCGTTTGACAAACTCAACCGGCTGATGCAAATCGGCTACACACACACCTACTTTGTGGACGGCTCGCCGGTGGTGGGCGATGCCTACCTGAACAGCAACTGGAAAACCGTGCTGGTGGGCAGCCTGGGCGCCGGTGGCAAAGGGGTGTTTGCCCTGGATGTGAGCGACCCCACCAACCACGGCCCGACCAAGGTCTTGTGGGAGTACGCCGACAGCGCCGACCTGGGCTACACCTTTGGCCAGGCGCAGATTGCGCGCCTGGCATCGGGGCACTGGGTGGCCATCTTTGGCAACGGCTACAACAGCACCAACGACCGGGCCTACCTGTACGTGGTGAACCTGGCCGACGGCAGCCTGCTGCGCAAGATTCCCGCCGGCACCGCCACCAGCAACGGCCTCTCAGCGCCGTCCCTGATCGATGTGGACAACGACAAGATCATCGACTACGCCTACGCCGGCGACCTGCAAGGCAACCTCTGGAAGTTCGATCTGCGTGGGGTGGCATCCACCTCCTGGGGCGTGGGCAACGGTGGCAGCGCCCTGTTCACCGCCCGCAACAGCAGCAACCAGGTGCAGCCCATCACGGTCAAGCCCGCACTCTCCATTCCCACCAGCAACCCCAACGGGGGTGTGATGGTCTTGTTTGGCACCGGTCAGTACCTCACCAGCACCGACCCGGCCAACACGCAGGTGCAGACCTTCTACGGCATCTGGGACAACAACACCACCGGCACGGTGGCGCGCAGCAGCCTGCAGCAACAAACCATCAACGCGCAAACCAACGAGTTTGGCTACGAGTTGCGCGAAACCTCGGCCACCAGCGTGAACTGGGCCGCACAGCGGGGCTGGTACATGGACCTGCCCACCAGCGGCGAGCGGGTGATTGCCAACGCCCTGGTGCGCTACGACCGTGTCATTTTTGTCACCACCATCCCCACCAGCGACCCGTGTGTGCCCGGTGGCGTCAGCTGGCTGATGGAGGTGGAAACCAATTCGGGTGCGCGCACAGCCCTGTCGGTGTTCGACTTCAACAACGACAACACCTTCAACAACGCGGACAACCTGGCCAGCGGCATCCCCGCCAGCGGCGTCCGGTCGCCCGTGGGCATCACCAAAACGCCCGCGTGGCTGGAGCAGTCCGCCACATCGGAAATCGCCATCAAGCAGATGTCGGGCTCCAGCGGGGGTATCTTCTCGCTCAAGAACCGCAAACCCGCCGTGGCCGGCCAGGTTCGCCGTGTCTTCTGGCAACAAATCCAATGACCCACACGCTTCGTTCGACCCATCGCGGCTTCACCCTCATCGAGGTGATGATCACCGTGGCCATCATCGGCATCCTGGCGGCCATCGCGCTGCCGTCTTACCAGGACCACCTGCGCCGAGGCCACCGCGCCGATGCCAAGGCCGCGCTGCTGGAAAACGCCCAGTTCATTGAGCGCTTCTACACCGAACGCAACAGCTACCTGGACAACAACGCCCTGCCCACCTTGCCGGTGACCCAGTCGCCGCGCGAGACCGGCGCCACCCAGCAGTACGCCATCACGCTGTCGCAAGCCAACACCACGGCCACCACCTACCAGCTGCTGGCCAGCCCGGTGGCGGGTCGCATGATGGCCAACGATGCCTGCGGCACCTTGTCCATCGACAACCGTGGTGTCAAGGGCGCCTCGGGCACAGGCATGAGCGCCGCCGATTGCTGGGGCAAGTGAGCGTCCGGTCTGTGGCCTGCCCCGGCCCGATCAGGCCAGCAGGCCCGCTGCCCGCAACACCGGCAGCCGCTGGGTGGCAAACACCTGTGCTTTTTCCAGCAAGACCTTGAGGTTGTCCTGCGGCGTGGTCAGGGGTTTGCCATCGGGCCCCACCAGCCGTTCACCGGCCGCCGACAGCGTTTGCCACACCGCCTCGGCCCACGCCTGCGGGCGCAGCTCGCCGCCCCAGCATTGCGCCAAAAACAGCTGCTCGAACCGGTTCACCTCGACGCCCCCGCCCAGCACCGGGCTGCTGAGGTAACGGACATCGCCGCCGTCTCGGGCCATCTGCGCGATGGCTTCGTTCAGGCGCTGGCTGGATTGCACCACGGACGGCGCGGGCGCGGGCGCGGCCACCAGCTGCACCTGCCCGGTGGCCACCAACAACGTGACGGCCTCGATCAAGTGGGCCGCACTGAACGGCGCTGCCTGGGGCAGTTGTTTCTCCAACTCACCCACCGCGTGGGGGCGCAGCGGTGCCTGCGCCAGCACATCGAGCAACGCCGCGTAGATGGGTGCCGACATGTCGGCCTCGCCCCGCGAGCCGCTGACCTTGAGTTTCACGTCACCGCGCGGCACCACCAACAACACCTGTTGTTGCCGCAGAACGGCCATGCGCTCGGCCGGTCGCATCTTCACCGGCCCCTTGACCCACAGGTCGCGCCTGAACTGCTGGTTGACCAGCAGATCGCGCGTCAGCTCCCGGAGGTTCACGTCATCGATGCCGCGCAACATTGCCACCTGGTCATCGCTCAGGTTCAGGCCATCGGCGTGGTCCGGCAAATGGGCTGAACACGCAAACGACAGCTTGCAGTCGGCCAGGTGCTTGGCCATGTCGCTGAAGTACATGGGTGCCCAGTCGGCGTTGAAGTACTCGTGCGCCAGGTAGGCCCGGCTTTGCGTCTGCACCTTGTTCAGGCGGCCCGCCATCGAAGGCAAGGCTGCCGCCACCTTGGGCTGTGTCTGCATCAGTTTCTGGCCGAAGGCCAGGGCCGCATCGATGCGCGTGCCCACCGCCGTGCCGGGCGCGCTCATGCGCTCATGGTGCGCCAGCAGCAACTCCCGCATGGGCGCGAAAGACGCCCAACCCGGCAAGGTGTTGTAGCTCAGGTAGACCACCCCGCCCACGCGCAGTTTGCGGCGCAGAAAGTCGGCGATCACCCGCCGATTGCGGTCCGAGATCCAGCTCCAGATGCCATGCAGGCCGATGTAATCGAAATCCGGCAGATCGGTGCGCGCGCAGAAGGACTCAAAAGCTTCGTCCGACAACAGGGCGTGTGCCCCGCTGGCCCGCGCCAGACCTTGCGCAAAAGCCACCTGAGAGGGGTTGAAGTCCGTCCCGCACCAGTGCACGTCGCTGGCAGCGGCATGCAGGTTGATGCTCATGCCCTGGCCAAATCCCAGCTCGCACGCCTGGTGCACCTCCGGCCCCCGGAACCCCGCGCGGGCCAACGCCCAGCGCGCACGCAAGGGGTTGAGTTCGCCGTAATAACCGTAGGTGTAAGTGATGTCGGTGACGTAACCTTCGGACCACTGGGACATGTACCGCTCCTGATGTTAAAAAACCCCGGGGGGCTGATCGCTCCCCGGGGTTTATCTCACACAAACCAATCGTTCAGACGCCCTGTCAGGTGACGTTCGGATCGGGATTGGTGGTGGTGATGGTCAGGATGTCGGCCGCCAGACCGATGCCGTAAGGCGAGAGTTCGGCAGGCGTGTTGTCCTGCACCACCACCTCCTGAACCGTACCCTCACCGCTGCCACCGTTGCTGTCCACCGTCAGCACCGTATCGGCGCCGCTGGCGGTTTCAGTCACATCCAGACCACCATCGGTGTCGGGCAGGATGTCCTGGATCAGCAGCGCATCCGACTCGTTGAAATCGGTGATGACATCGCTGTCGCCGGTGTTGGAGTCGGCGAGGTTGATCTCGATGACATCGGCGCCTGCACCCGAGGTGAAGGTGTCGTCGCCGGCGCCGCCCACCATGACGTCGTCTTGGGTGAAGGTGCCGTCGAGCGCATCCAACACCGTGTCACGCGCCGCGTCAGAGCTTGTGGTGGACGTGGCCGGATCACCGCTGGCCTTGTCGGAGCCAGCCACCACTGTGATGGAACCCTGAGGCACCGGCACTGGGTTTGAATCCATATCCTTGTAGACGTTGCCTTCCTTGTAGACGTCCTGCACCACCGTCTGCTGCTCCTGGTACACGCGCTCGGTGACCACGGCCGTGGCACCGGAGGCGCTGGGCGCTTCGTGCACCTTGTCGTTGTTGGCATCCACCGTCACGTGGAACACGGTTTCCACCGCATCGCCATCGCCGTCGGTCGCTTCCACCTTGAACACCAGCGTCACGTCGTAGGCCGACTGGGTGTAGGTCACGTCACGCGTCTGCACCGTCTGCTCTTCGTAGACTTGGTAGTTGTCAACCATGTCGTAGGTGTATTTGACGGTGAGGTCATCGCTCACCACAAAATCCCCCGCAGTGGATTCGATAGTGAAGTCGTGCGCTTGGTCACCATCGTTCTTTGCAGTGAAACTTCCGAGATTTCCGCCTGTTGCTCCCGTCAATGCAGCGGCCTCACCTTCGAAAGCACCCGCACCCCAGGACCACGGATCTGAGTTGTCGTCGGATGTTGCTCCCGTGATGCTCACCAGCTTCAGATCAGCGACCGGTGCCCCAGACACCGAAACCGCCAGCGACAACTTGTCGCCCTTGTCCATATTGCCGTCGGCAGTGGCACCCACATACAGCGAGCTATTGTTAACGTTCACATCCGCAGCAGTACCCCCAGTAGTCGTGCCAGACACCACCACGGTCGCCGTCACACCATCTTTGGTACCCGTGTAGGTCACCGTCCCGCCGTCGGTTCGATCGGTATCGACCACATTGCTGTGCTTCAAGCTGATGGAGCCTTCAACATCTTGTTGCGTTACGACAGCCTTGAATTCACCTTCTTGCTTAACGTACTCCTTCGACCCGCTCTTGTTGACCCAGTCACCGTATGTAGCGTCGGCCTTGTTGCCCACCACATGCGGGTCGATCACGCCCATCATCGTGACGGTGTAGGTCGAGTTGGCCGTGCTCACAGCCACCGACATCACCGCCGACGCACCGGCCTTGACTGTGTTGTTGGCGTTCAGGTCGCTTTCCTTGTAGGCGGTCATTGTCTTGCCGTCGGCGCTGCTCAGGTAGACCAGCTTGTCGCCACCCGAGGTGACAAAAATCGACTCGCCATTCGCCGCCACCCCGGTTGCGTAGTTGCGAACTGCGGCAGTGGTCACCGCAGCGTCGGCCGGCAAACTTGCCATGTCCACATCGCTGAGCTTGACCATGCCCCAGCCGTCGGCCCCGATGTCGATGCCCAGGCTCGCCGTGGCAGACACTTCTTCCACTTCGCCCGTCTTACCAAGAACGTCCGGCAAATCGGCTGGCGCCTTCACCAAGGTAACCGTTCCTACCACGTCTCCGGGATTTGGAGTTATCGCGTTGCCGTTTTCATCCTTCTGCAAGGCAACGATGTCGAGATAGTTGTCGGTCAGGTTGTCGTCAATGCCAATCACAAACAGCTTGTCCACGTTCCCGTTTACGAAGGTTTGCCATTGGGTGAAGTAGGCGCTGTCCAAATACGCCGAGCCGTCACCGTCTTCACGGCCATCAGTGTCATAACCATCCGTAGCACTGTCGCTGTCTCTGTCGCGTTCAACTGTTGGCTCACCATCAGAGATGAAGTATGCGACCGTGTTGCCGTTCGCCAGGGGGGCATTGACGCCTGGCGTAGCGCCAGGTGTCAAGGATGCCGTTTCATCCAGAGCAGCTTCGTAATTGGTATAGCCGTTCGCAGACAACTTGCCAATCTCCGTGAGAGCTTGATCGGCGGTCATCCACTGCTTGCTGCTCGCGTTCGTACTGAACGTGACCAACTGGACCATGACCTCGGTGCCCTTCGCTTCATAGCCTTCCAACAGCTGCGTCAAGGCATTTTTGGCGATAGCGAGCTTGGATAGCTCTGTGGACCCCACCGCAACCTTGTCATCCATGCTGCCCGAAATGTCCAGCGTGAAGATCAGGTTGATGGCTTCGGCAGGAGCGCCCCCGTTGCCGATCACCACGTTCTGCGCGCCCGTGGACACAGCCACATCGTCCTGCACTTCGGCGGCAAGCGCCACCTGCACGGTGTCGCCGTCCTTGTCCTGGCCGGTGAACGTCACTTCGTCCAACTTCAGGAAGTCGGCACCCTGCCCAGTGTGGGTCATGGCGCCAGTGACAGTGACGGTGTAGGTGCCGTCCTGCTTGACCACCATGTTGGCGGCGGCGTTGGCCGCGTTAGACGTCACGTCACCGTTCTTGTCGAAGTAAATCGTCGTGCCAGCAGGATCGACCGCCTTGGTGGTGCCGTTGAAACTGACACTGGTGACCTTGTCAAAACCGTCGGCACCCCAGTTCACCGCGCCGGTCATCGTCTTGGCCCCGGTGGTCGCGGACAACACATCTTCCGGGCTGCCATTGGCCAGCTTGTCGTTGCCGTTGAGGCCTGCGACAGAGTCCTCTTCCAGCGTAACGGACAGCTTGCCGTCTGAACCGGTCTTGACCACGGGCACATCGTCCTGCACGCTCGCGGCCAGTTCCACCGACACGGCGTCACCGTCCTTGTCCTCGCCCACCAAATTCACCTTGGTCAGGTTCAGCAGGTTCTCGCCGTTGCCGGCTGCGTGCTTCATCGCACCCGTCACCGTCAGCGTGTAGTCGCCGTTGGCATTGACCACCAGGGTGGCGGCCGAGCCGGTCGCACCCGTCTGTGCCTGGCCCTCGGCGTTGAAGTACACCGTGGCCGAACCACCGCTGACGTTGACGGTGTTGCCACCGAACGTCACGCCCGTGACCTTGCCGAAGCCGTCTGCGCCCCAGTTCACCGCACCCGTCATCGTCTTGACGCCACTGGTGTAGCTCAGGTTCGGGTTCTCGGTCTCGTTGTTACCGATCACGCCGCCACCCACCTTGGGCACCGACTCTTCTTCCAGCGTCAGCGACAACTTGCCGTCCGAACCGGTCTTGACCACTGGCACATCATCCTGCACGCTGGCGGCCAGTTCCACCGACACGGCGTCACCGTCCTTGTCCTCGCCCACCAGGTTCACCTTGGTCAGGTCCAGCAGGTTTTCGCCGTTGCCGGCTGCGTGTGTCATCGCACCCGTCACCGTCAGCGTGTAGTCGCCGTTGGCATTCACCACCAGCGTGGCGGCCGAGCCGGACGATGTGGTCTGGGCCTGGCCCAGAGCGTTGAAGTACACCGTGGCCGAGCCACCGCTGACGTTGACGGTGTTGCCACCGAACGTCACGCCCGTGACCTTGCCGAAGCCGTCTGCACCCCAGTTCACCGCGCCCGTCATCGTCTTGGTGCCGCTGGTGTAGCTCAAGTTCGGGTTATCGGTCTCGTTGTTGCCGATCACGCCGCCACCCACCTTGGGCACCGATTCTTCTTCCAGCGTCAGCGCGATCTTGCCGCCGTTGATGGTGACCACGGGCGCATCGTCCTCCACGGTGACCTTCAAGGCCATGGTGTCGGTGAGACCGGTGGCGGGATTCGCCAGGCGGTCATTGGCCACCAATGTGAAGTTGAGGTCAAGCGTGTCGTTGTCGGTCCGGGTTCCTGCAGGCGGGGCCGCGTGGTCGATGGCGCCGTAGATGTCGACCTTGGCGCTGTAACCGTCGTTGTAGTTGCCGCTGATGCTGACGGTGATCACGGTGGTGCCGTTGACGCTACCAATCAGCTTCGTGTTGTTGTCACTCGGCGTCCAGACCACGTCAGCTCCGCCGGACTTCAGGCTCGGCAAACCGGTGACCTGGAAGGCCACGTCCGGCTGGTCGCCAATGTCTGGATCGGCCAGGCCAAAACCTGCGATGTCTTTGTCCGACTTCTGACCCTCACCCGCTTTGTTGCCGGTGGGCAGTGCGTCTTCCTCCACCTTCAACGCCAGCGAATCCTTGTTGGCTTCGGAATACTTGCTGGTTTCGCCGCTGTCTTGTTTGCCGTCGCCGTCCTTGTCCACCCACAGGGTGGTGGTGGTGTCTTTGCCGGTGACGAACTCGGGCGCATCGTTCACACCTTCCACCGTGACCCTGATGTTGGCCACGTCGGTGTCACCGTCGGCGTCCTTCATCTGGTAGTTGAACTGGTCGGTGTAGGTCGCGCCCTCGCCCAGCGCCATGGCATTTTTGTTGTCCACATCGTAGGTGGCATCGCCATCTTTTGCGATGCTGAGCGTGCCCAACACGCCGGTGGCAGACACCTGGGTGTCGGCAACGTCGAAGAAGTCGGTGGTGGCGCCACTGCGGTCACCTCCCTGGCGCAGCCACACCAGTTGTGCCAGCGCGCCGTCTTCCATGCCTTCGTGCACGTCCTTGCCGGAGCCGTCGTTCAAGACGTTGAAGGTCTTGACATCTGCCGTGGCGACAACGGTGGCAAAGTCGTCATTGGCCACCGGGCCGCTGTCTTGGAAGTTCAGTTGGCGACCAATATCGAAACTGTTGGCAGTCTTGTCATCGTCACCATCGGTGGCGGTGGCCACCAGGCTGAGCACGCCAGCACCCAGGTTGATGATTTCGTGCGGGTTGCTGCTGCCGTGCAGCACGGCACGCTCTTGGGTCAGGGTCAGCACGCCGTTGCTGTCCACCGAAAGGGTGAACACCGGCTTTTCGCCGTCGACGGTGTCGACCACGCCAACCGCCTCGGTCTTGTCGTCGCTCAGGCGGATGGTGACGGTTTCACCCGTGGCGGTGTCTTTGAGCAACACCGTGCCGGCGCCGAGGCGGAAGGTGTAGGCCAGCGCCTTTTCACCATCGGCGCCATAGCTCACTTCAAAGCGGCTGCTGAGCTTGGCTTCGCTGTCGTCATCTGTGCTCACGTCGTCATCTGCAGTGCCGGCATCGGACACGATCAGCGGCACGCCCGACCAGTTCAGCGTGAGGTTGACGTCTTCGTAGTCCTTGTCGGACGAGCCGGACGTGATCTTCAGGTCTTCCCAGTTGAAGTTGCCCGTGCCGCTCCACGCACCCGAAGGGGTGTTCTGCACGTGCGACTGGCCATCGGCATTGAGGGCACTGTCGGTGAAATACACACGACCGCCCGAGCTGCCCTCCGCGTCGCCACTGAGCAAGGTGCCGTTGAGGTTGACCGCCCACGGGCCGTCGCCACCCACCTGCTCAAAGCCCACAGGCGTCAGGTCAAACGACTGGGTGGCCGAGCCGCCGTTGGGCACCAGGAAGAAGCCGATGTCGTCGGGTGCCACACCTTCAGGCAGTTGCACGGTGTAGCCCTTGCCGTCGTCGGTCAGGGTCACGGTGTAGGTCTTGCCGTCCACCGTCAACGTGCCAACGGAACCGTCGGCCGAGGGGGTGTCGCGCACACCGTCGAACAGCACTGCACCTGCGGCAGGCTTACCCGTCACGGGGTCTTTGACGTAGAAGCCAATGCTGTTGTTATGACCAGCCTCGCCACCGTGGTAGGTGAGCGAGAAGGAGGGGATGATGGACGCGTCGGGCGCTTCAACCACCACATCGGGCACGTCGTCCTTCACGGTAGCGGAGAGATCGACCTCGATGGGGTCGCCGTCCTTGTCCACGCCCACGATGGTGACCGTGCTGAGGTCTCGCGTTTCCTCTGCCTCGTTCATGGCCGCAGCGGCCTCGTCCGCCGTCATGCCGGTGAGATCCAGCGCGGTCGCTTTGGTGTGGTCCAAGGCGGCCGTCACGGTCAGGGTGTAGGTGCCCTCCTTGACATCGATGACCAGTTCCGCAGACGCGTCAGCTGGTGAGTTGAATGGCAGCGCAACGCCATTGGCGCCATACTTCACGGTGATGAAGCCACCCTCGGCGGTGTAAGTCTCACTACCCATCTTGACCTGGGTAACGCTGCCAAACTGGTCGGCACCCCAGTTGATGACGCCCGTCTTGACGGTGCCACCACCGCTGGCGCCCAACGTCTCTGGCGTCTCTGGCGAACCTTCGTCATTGCCGATAACACCATCGCCTGCTTTGTTGGCGGCCGACTCTTCTTCCAGGTCCAGTGTCTGCAGGCCCAAAGGCTTGTCGTCTTCGCCGGTGATCAGCACTGGCTCATCGTCGCCAAAGGCAAACTTGCCGTTCAGATCCAGGGTTTGTTCATCCCAGTCGTCATCGCTGTCGGTGGCGGTGATCTTGAGCTCAAACACCGGGGCGTCTTCACCGTCGTCGCCGCCCACCAGGTTCAACACCTGAAGCGCGCCCTGCCCTGCGTTTGGCGTGCTGTCGTCGTGCTGAATGGGGCGCAGCAACTGCAGCGTGACATTGCCAAACTCATCGACCGACACGGTGAATACGGGTTCGGATGCGGGTTCACTCTCCGTGCCCAACGCCACCCGGCCTTCAACGGTTTTGCCACCGTTGGTGGTGGTCAAGTAGATGGGTTCACCGGTCAAGGCATCTCTCAGGCCAGAGTCGATGCCCGTCACGTTGAACGAGAAAGACAAGCCGTTGGTGATGCCCTGGCTGGGGAAGGAGCTTTCGTCGTTGCCTCCGTCCTCGCCGTTCACCAGCTTGGCACCGTCGGCGCCGAACTCCACCTTGAACACGGTGTTGATCACGCCGCCGGAATCGGTTTCATCCTCGCTGCCCGGCTTGGTGCCGGTGCTGGCGTCGTTGTTCAGCGCGTGGTCTTGAACCAGCAGCTGACCAAACTCAGCCGTGGATTGGGTGCCTTCTTTAAGCAAAGGGGAAATGACCGGACCATCGTCGGTGATGGTGATGCCGATGTCGGCAGAGGCAATGACATCGCCATCCGGGTCGCGCACCTCGATGAAAAATGGATCGGGCACCGTGTCGTCTTCGTAGGTGCTGTCGTCGTCGGTGGGCGACGAATCCACCGTGGGATCGAGGTCGTCACCGCTCAGCTCGGGCTTCTTGTGCATGACGTTGCCGTCCAGCACATACTCGAAAGTGTATGGACCGCCCTCGGTGGACGGAGGGAACACCTGGATAGTGCCGTACTCACCGGTAAGAATCCATGTGGAAGGGTCCCCGGTCAAAGGAATTTCAACGCCGTCGGCATTCACCAGCCAGATGGTGTTGGGAACGGTGCCGGGCGTGTAAGTGAATTCGCCGGTGGTGACTTCTGGTGCGTCGTCGGGCTGGGTGCCGGGCGATTGGACCGGAGTGCCATCGATCAGCGGCTCGCGGATGACCGCACCGCCACCTTCGAGGGTGGGTGACACGGGCGGAGGCGGCGGCTCTTCCGGTGGCGGCGGGGGCACTTCGGGAGGCGGAGGCGCCACGGGCGGGGGCGGGGCCACAGGGGGCGGAGGCGCCACGGGCGGCGGCGGGGCCACAGGGGGCGGAGGCGCCACGGGCGGCGGCGGCTCAACAGCGGCCACCACCAGCGCTTCGGGATCGGTGGCAGGCGGGATGTCGTTCAGACCGGTGTCGAAGTCGAACGCCAGCGGATCGGTGCCTTCGCTGATGCGCAGCAGGCGGACAAAACCGCCGCCTTCACCACCGGCACCACCACCGGCGCCGGGGCCGGCTGCGGTGGCTTCGAGTTCTTCGGTCAGGTCGCCGCCACGGTCCAGCGCCTGGATGACGCTGTCGATGGTGCCGCTGCCCACGCTGCCTTCGGCGGGCGTGGGGGTGGTGGTGGCGGTAACGGCGTCGTCGATCTTGACGGTTTGCTGTGCGCCCAGCGACAGCGGACGGCCGTCGTCCATGGCCAGTTCCACGCCACCGCCTGCGCTGGTGACGATGGTTTCGCCTTTGAGGATCTTGTCACCGACCTTGAGCGGTCGGGTCTGACCATCCAGGCCCACCACAAAGGCGGTGCCGCGTATGGAAACTACTTGTGCCATGGAATCTCTCCAGATTGAGGGAAGGTGGAGAGAGGTTACGCCTTGTTAACCTTTATTAACCATTGGACCAAGGTACAAATTTGTCGGATTTTTGACGTTTTCAGGCGGTCTGACGGGCGCCTTTTGCCCCGTGGGGTCAGATGATGTCGTCGCCGCCGAGCAGGTCGAGCCGGTTGGCCAGCGTGGCCCGGGTCTGGCGGCGTTGCAGCAGCTTGTTCTGCGCGGCCACGGGGAGGTCGGTGAACTGGATGACCGCACGGTCGATGAGCACGTCGATGAGGTCTTCCGTCACGCGGGCGAGTTCGGCGTCGGTGAGTGCCAGCGGGTTCTGGTTGCCCACCTCGCCAACACGCCGGGCAAACGCGGCCACGGCCGGATCGGCCGGGTCGGCCTCCAGCCAGTCGCCGCTGCTGGCCTCTTCGGTGGTGAGCGGGCGCTGCAGCAACCCGATCACCTCGCCACGTTCGTCGCGCTGGATGTGCATCATGGGGGCACCTGGGTCAATGGGGTTTGGGTGCCGGGCGGTTGGTGGCCCGGCCGGACAGGCGCAGCGCCAACTGCAGGCGGTCGCGCACACCGAGTTTTTCAAACACGGCGCCCAGGTGGGCCTTGACGGTGCGCTCTGAAATGAACAGCTGCTCGGCCACCTCGCGGTTGGATTTGCCGGCGGCCACGGCCTGTGCCACCTCGGCTTCGCGTGCCGACAGGGCCGACAGGTCGGGGGCAGGCAGCTGATCGGCCGCCGTGGAGCGGGCCAGCAGGTCGCGGGTGGCCGCCACGATGCGCTCCAACAGTTCAGGGCCCACCCACAGCCCACCTTGCTGCACCACACGTGCCACTTCCTGCAGCAGCTCCGGCACGGCGTAGAGGTGGCAATAGCCCTTGGCACCGGCGTTGATGGCACGCAGGCCCTCGGTCTGGTCGGGCGCAGCACTCAGCACCACCACCAGGCGCCTGGGCTCGGCCTGCAGCAGCTGGGCCACCACCTCCAGCCACAACGGGTAGGCGGTGCTGACCCACACGGTGTCACCTGCGCGGCTGTCCTGGCTGACCCGGGCCCAGTCGCCCCACGGGCCGGTGGGGAAAGCCTCGCGCCAGCGCTCGCTGGGCAGCACCGGGGGCTGGGCCTGGGCGTTCGACAGGAAAAACGATGTGCTCATATGCGGTGTTTCCATGGTGCGGCGGCGCCGTGTTCAACGCTCCGACAGGGCGTTGGCCTTGGCGCGCAGCACGGGCTTGAACAGGTAGGACAGGATGGTTTTTTTGCCCGTCATGATGTCAACCTGCGCCACCATGCCGGGGATGATGGGCAGGTTGTCGCCGAGGCTGGATTTGCGCGTCTTGACCCGCACGGTGTAGAAGGCCTCGCCCTTCTCATTGACCACCGAGTCGGCGCCGATGCTGACCACGTCGGCCTCCAGCCCGCCGTAAATGGCGAAGTCGTAAGCGGTGAATTTGACGGTGGCGACCTGGCCGGGCCGCAAAAACGCGATGTCTTTGGGGGTGATCATCGCCTCCAGAATGAGGGCATCGTCCAGCGGCACGATTTCCACCACCTCTTTGCCCGGCTGCAACACACCGCCCACGGTGTTGACCAGCAAGCGCTTGACGGTGCCCCGCACGGGCGACCGGATCTCGGCGTACTTGACCTTGTCGTCCAGCGCGGCGCCGCCCTCGCGCAAGGCAGACAGGCGGCTCAGCGTTTCGGACAACTCCGCGCTGAACTGGTTGCGCCGCGTGAGCTGCACCTCTTCGATGCGGCGCTGCGCCTCCAGAATGGCCGCCTGCACACGCGAAATTTGGGCGGCGGCCTGGTCGCGGTCGCCGCGCAAGCGGGCCGTTTCGCGCTCCAGGCGCAGGATTTCCACCTCGGACACCGCCCCCGTGGCCACCATGGGCTTGGTGGCGTTGAGTTCCTTCTGCGTCAGCTCCAGTCCCCGCTCGGCCTGGTCGCGGCGGGCCTGCACCTCACGCAACTCGTTCTGGCGCTGGGTCAGCTGGTTTTGTGCGATGGACAACTGGGCCGCCATTTCGGAGCGGCTGGACTCGAACAGCATGCGCTCCTGGGCCACGATGTCGGGCACCTGTTTGACCAGGTCGGCCGGTGGGTTGAAGCTGGTGTTGCGTGTCAGCGCTTCCAGACGCAGGGCCTTGGCCTGCAAGGACTGGCGGGTGGACTGGCTCTCCCTGGCGCTGGACTCGAAACGCGTGGAATCCACGCGCAGCAGCACCTGCCCCACGTCCACCAAATCGCCTTCGCGCACATTGAGGCTTTCCACCACACCGCCGTCCACACTTTGCAGGATTTGCACCTGGCTGGTGGGCACCACCTTGGCCTCGCCCCGGGTGACCTCGTCCACCTGGGCGAATGCCGCCCAGACGATCAACAACACCAGCACCGTGGCCGCCACCCGCAGCAGCAGGCGCGCCCGCAGGGGCTCTTGTTGCAGCTGCGCCCAGTCGGCATCGCCGGCCCAGTCGCGCACCTCGACGTCGTCACGTCGTGGCGCCAACCGTTTGACCACGCCACCAAACACCGGGTCGCCCACCTTGCCACCGGCCTTGCCCAGTTTGCCCAGGCGTTCGAAGCCTTTTTCGCCCATTTCAGACATGCTCAAGCCTTTCCGATGCGGCCTTGCCGGAGCGCCGTGATGACCTGCTCTTTGGGTCCATCGGCCACGATGCGACCACCGTCCATGACGATGATGCGATCAACCAGATCGAGCAGGGACGTGCGGTGGCTGACCAACAACACGGTTTTGGATGCCGCAAACTCGCGCAGGCGTTTTTTCAGCTCTTCTTCGCTGGAATGGTCCATCGAAGCGGTGGGCTCGTCCAGCAGCAAAATGGGTGGGTCGTTGATCACGGCGCGCGCAATGGCCACGCTCTGGCGCTGCCCGCCGGAGAGCGACTCGCCGCGCTCGCCCACCACCATGTCAAACCCTTGCGGGTGGGCGTTCACCAAGCCCAGCAGGCCGGCGATTTCGGCGGCTTTCACCACCGCCGCGTCATCGGCCAGAGGCGCCCCCATGGTGAGGTTGTCGCGCAGGCTGCCATAAAACAGCATGACGTCTTGCTGCACGTAGCCGATCTGGCGGCGCAGCTCGGCCGGGTCGAGCTGGCGCAGGTCGATGCCGTCCACCAACACGGCGCCGCTGCTGGGCTGGTACAGGCCCAGGATCAACTTTTCCAGCGTGGTTTTGCCCGAACCGATGCGCCCCAGGATGGCCACTTTTTCACCCGGCTTGATGCGCAGGTTGATGCCGCGCAGCGAGGGTGCGGTTTGGTTGGGGTAGGTGAAGGCGACGTCGCGGAACTCGATCGCCCCTTTGAGGCTGCCCCGGCTGATGAAGGTGCTGCCTTCGGGGCGCTCCACGTCCTTCTTCATCATCTCGTTGAGCGAGGTGAGCGCCGTGGCGGCCGTGTGGTATTGCACCAGCAGGCCCGCCACCTGACCCACCGGCTGCATGGCGCGCGACGCCAGCATGGTGCAGGCAATCAAACCACCCATGGTGAGCGCACGCTCGCTGATCAGGTAGACACCCAACACCACAATGGCCAGGTTGATGGCCTGCTGCACAAAGGCCGAGCTGTAGCTGGCGCTGCTGGACAGCAGGCGCAACTGCGCGCCCACACGGGCCAGCAAAGCTGCGCTTTTTTCCCATTTGCGCTGGATGGGCGCTTCGGCCGCCAGGGCCTTGACGGTCTCAAAACCCACCAGACCCTCGATCAACGTGGCGTTGCGCTGGGCGCCCGCGCGGTAGGTGGTTTCGGCCAGCTCGTGCATGCGGCCCTGCACCGCCAGGGCGTACAACAGCATCACCAGGGCGCCCAGCACCAGCGGGATGAGCATGGGCCAGGCGATCCAGCCGATGACCACAAAAAAGATCAGCGCAAACGGCAGGTCGATGAAAGCCACCACCGTGGCCGAGCCGATGAAGTCGCGCACCGATTCGAAAGCGCGCAGGTTGGAGGCAAACGAGCCTGCCGAGGCAGGGCGCTGCTCCATGCGGGTGCCCAGCACCCGCTCCATGATGAAGGCCGAAAGCTTGACGTCGGCCCGGCTGCTGGCCAAGTCCACGAATTTGCTGCGCATGATGCGCAGCACCAGATCACCGATCAACACCAGCACCAGGCCAATGGACAACACCCACAGGGTGTCGATGGCGTTGTTGGGCACCACCCGGTCGTACACGTTCATGGTGAACAGCGGCATGGCCAGCGCAAAGGTGTTGGCCAGAAACGCGGCCAGCAGCACGTCGCGGTAGAGCGCGCGGTTTTCGGCGATCACACCCCAGAACCAGTGGCCGCTGCGCCCCTCCCGCACCACGGGCGTGCGCGCATCGAAGCGCAGCTTGGGTCGGGCGTAAATGGTGACGCCCATGTACTGCGCCTGCAAATCGTCCAGCGGCACGTCCACCGGCGCGTCGGCCAGTTCGGGGTAGGCGACTTTGAGGTGCGTTCGGTCCTCAGACCAAGCCAGCACCACACAGGCGCGTTCATCCTGCAGCAAAACGACGGCCGGCAAGAGGGCCGGTTGCAAATCACGCAACGGCCGCGCCACCACCCGGCTGCTCAGGCCGGCACGGGCCGCAGCCCGCTCGAACAGCGAGGGGGTCAGCCTGCCACCTTCCAGCGGCAGCCCGGCCACCGCCCCGTCGGCCGTGAGCGACTCGCCATGGGTGCGGGCCACCAGCAGCAGGCAGGCGAGCAAGGCGTCATCCCTGGGCGCCTCGGCGGCGGTTTCCAGGATCGGATCGTCAGACAACATCGAATTTTCCGGAAGCTTCATGCGTGCGAGCCTGGTGCCCACCCAATCATTGAGCAGGCACGAACATAAAGTGACAATTTTGACACACGCACCGGCGGCACGACATGTGAAATTCAGTGTAACAAGAATTTGCAGAGCGACCGGTTAAGCTCCCGCCCCATGCACGCATACCTGCTGGCCCTGGGGGCCATCGTTTTGTGGGGCACGCTGGCCGCATTGGGTGCCTCGCTGACCCACCTCCCGCCGTTTCTGCTGACCGGCCTCGCCTTGCTGGTGGGCAGTGTCATCGCCTTGCCGCTGTCGCGCTTTGACTGGCGTCAATGGCGGGTGCCGTTGCCCACCTTGGCCCTGGGTGTCTACGGCCTGTTCGGTTTTCACTTTCTGCTGTTCCTCGCCCTGCGCCACGCGCCGCCGGTGGAGGCCAACTTGGTCAACTACCTGTGGCCGCTGGGCATGGTGGTGCTGGCGCCGGTGTTTTTGCCCGGCGTGGGCCTGCGGGTGGTGCACGTGGTGGCGGCGCTGGTGGGTTTTGCCGGCGCGGCGCTGGCCATCGTGGGCGGCAAGGTGGATGCGCTGCAGGGCGGTGGTCTGCAGTGGGGCTACGTGCTGGCGCTGGGCTCGGCCTTCATCTGGGCCAGCTACTCGTTGCTGACACAACGGGTGGCGGCTTTTCCCACGGCGGCCATTGGCAGTTTTGCGCTGGTGTCCGGGTTGTTGTCGTTGGCCTGCCATGTGTGGCTGGAACCGTCGGTGACGCTGACAGGGGGCGATCTCGCCCGTCTGGTGGTGCTGGGTCTGGGCCCGCTGGGCGCGGCGTTTTTTCTGTGGGACGCAGCCCTCAAGCGCGGTGATGCCCGCAAGATCGGGCTGCTGTCGTTCATCACGCCACTGCTGTCCACGCTGTTGCTGCTCGCCGCCAGGGGCGAAACGCCGGGTCTGCATGTGCTGGCAGCGGCGGTGCTGATCGTGGGCGCGGCCATCGTGGGCACCCGGGCCAAGGGCTGAGGGCAGCCCTTATTCGTTCAACAGCTCCGACGGCTCGTCGCTGGCCAACAAACGCTGCGCCCAGGTTTCGAGCTTGCGGGTGTCGCTGCGCAAAATCTGCTGCTTGACCGCCAGCACCTGCGACGGGTGCATGGAAAAGCTGCGCAAGCCCATGCCCAGCAGCAGCCGGGTCATGGTCACGTCGCCGGCCATTTCGCCGCAGACGCTGACCGGTTTGCCCTGCACATGCCCTTCGGCGATGGTGCGTGCCAGCAGCTGCAGCACCGCCGGGTGCAGCGGGTCATACAGGTGGGCCACGGCTTCGTCCACGCGGTCGATGGCCAGGGTGTATTGGATGAGGTCGTTGGTGCCCACCGACAAAAAGTCGAAATGCTTGAGGAACATGGTCACGGTGAGGGCCGCCGCCGGCACCTCGATCATGGCGCCCAGTTGCACCGGGCCATACACCACCCCTTGGGCATCCAGCTGTTCGCGCGCCTTTTGCACCAGGGCCAGCGTGAGCCGGATTTCGTGCGCGTGCGCCAGCATGGGAATGAGGATGTGCACCTGCCCGTGGGCCGCCGCGCGCAGGATGGCACGCAGTTGCACCAGAAACATGGCCGGCTCAGACAGGCTCCAGCGGATGGCGCGCAGGCCCAGGGCGGGGTTGAGGTGGTCGTCGGCGCGGCGGATGTGGTCCAGCGGCTTGTCGGCGCCCACGTCCACGGTGCGGATGGTGACGGGCAGGCCGTGCATGCCTTCCACCGCTGCTTTGTAGGCCAGGTACTGTTCGTCTTCGTCGGGCAGGTGGCCGTTGCGGCCCATGAACAAGAACTCGCTGCGGAACAACCCCACGCCCACCGCACCTGCGGCCAGCGCGGTGGCCGTGTCCGACGGTTGTTCGATGTTGGCCAACAGCTCGATCTTCTGGCCGTCCAACGTGACCGCCGGCGTGTGCCGCAGCCGGCTCAGGCGCTCGCGTTCGACCTCACCCTGGCGCTGTTTGTAGCCGTACTCGGCCAACACGATGGGCGAGGGATCGACCACCACCACACCCGCATCGCCATCGATGATGACCCAGTCGTCCTGCTGGATGAGTTGGCTGGCGCTGCGCGCACCCACCACCGCCGGGATGTCCATGCTGCGCGCGACGATGGCGGTGTGCGAGGTCTTGCCCCCCACGTCGGTGATGAAACCCGCGAACACGCTCTGCTTGAACTGCAGCATGTCGGCCGGCGACAAATCGTGCGCCACCAGCACCAGCGGAACGTCCAGGGTGTCGTCCAGCAACAACTCCTGCTGCGAGCTGCGCCGGGCCGCTGGCGGCGGTGCGGCCACCGGTGAGCCCACGCCCCGCATCTGCCGCAGGATGCGCTCGACCACCTGCTCCAGGTCGGCCTTGCGCTCACGCAGGTACGGGTCTTCCATTTCGTCAAACTGGCGCCCGATCACCTCCAGTTGCGTGGTGAGCGCCCACTCACCGTTGTAATGCCGCTCCACGATCCAGTGTTTGACGCCGGCCGTGAGCTGCTCGTCCATGAGCAGCATGAGGTGCACTTCGAGCAGGGCCACCAGTTCGTGGTGCGCTTCTTTGGTGCCGGTTTCGATCAGCCCTTCGCGGATGCGGGTGATCTCGTCCACCACCACATTGCGGGCCGCGCGCACCCGCTCGATCTCACTCTCGACCTGCTCGGCCGTGACGAAGTAGTGCGCCACGTCCACCCGGCTGGACGCCACCAGCACCGCCCGCCCGATGGCGATGCCGCGCGAAACCGCCTGGCCGTGGACAGAAAACGTCACTCGCCTTCTCCGAACTTGTCGTTGATGAGGGCCAGCAGCGCGTCCATGGCGTCCTGCTCCTGCGCGCCCGCCGTTTCGACTTCGACCTGCGTTCCGATGCCGGCGGCCAGCATCATCACGCCCATGATGCTTTTGGCGTTGACGCGGCGGTCGCCGCGCGACATCCAGACCTCACAGGGAAAACTGCCGGCCAGCTTGGTGAGTTTGGCCGAGGCCCGGGCGTGCAGGCCGAGCTTATTGCTGATGGTCGCGGTGGTCTTGATCATGGGTTTGTCGTCTGACTTGGTGGTGCGGCGCGGTGATGGCCACCTGGATGACGCCCTGCGTGGCGCCGGCCACGGCACGCGTCACCAGCGCCTCCAGGGATTCGTGGCGGTACGACACCGTGCGCAGCAGCATGGGCAGGTTGGCCCCGGCGATGAGCCGCGAGCGTATGCCGTCCACCAGCTTGCTGGCCACGTTGCAGGGGGTGGCGCCAAACACGTCGGTCACCACCAGGGTTTGCGGAGTGCCGAGCTGGGCCATCAGCATGCGGGCCTGCGCCAGCGACTCTTCAGGCGGCACATTGGGCATGACGTCCAGCGCGCTCACGGCGTCGGCGGCATCGGGAAACACATGCAGCACACATTTGCGCAATGCCGAAGCCAGCGGCGCGTGGGCGATGATGAGGATGCCGTTCATGGCACGCAGTTTATCGGGCTTGGCCCAGGGGTTGACGCACGGGGGTGGGCGCACGCCCTTCTGCCTTGACCGCCAAAAAGTAAAGGTAGGACAAGACGCAGCAAACCAGGTACACCACAAAAGCGCCCTGGAAAGACGCCGTCACCGACCAACCCGCCTGCGCAAAAGCATCCACCAACAGCCCAATGCCCCACTGCACCACAAACACACCGCTGAAGATGACCAAGTTGTAAGCCGACAACGCCCGCCCGGCCAGCGCAGGCACAAAAGCCAACGCGACGGCCGGCTGCGACAACGTGACAAAGGTGCAGCTGACGCAGTACAGCGCCCAGCCCAGCCAGCCCACGCCTTCGGCCAGCACGATGTTGGCCAGCAGCACCACAAAACTCAACGGCATGCCCAAGGCCATGAGGCGCGGCGCGCTCAGCCCCCGCCTGACCAGCGCCGGGTTGACCAACCCCCACACCCAGAATGTGACCAGCATGAAGGCGTTGATCCAGAACAGACCTTGCGCGGCCTGCGCGGCGCTGAAGCCCGACACCCGGACCATCCAAGGCCCCGCCCACAGCGTCTGTACCGCCACCATGCCGCCGTAGCAGAAAAAGCCGATCGGTGTCATGCGCTGGAAAAACCGGTTGCGCCAGATGGCGCCATACCCCGGCGGCGCGGGCGCGTGTCCGTCCGCCTCATGGGCGTCGGCGGTGTCCCAACGGGGCACGGCCCAGGCCAGCACCAACATGGCCAGCGCAATCAGCACCGCCAACCCCCAGAACAGCCCACGCCAGCCGACCACCGGCATCAGCCATTGCACCGGCAAGGTGGACGCCAGCATGCCCAGCGACCCGGTCATGAGCATCCACGCATTGGCACGCAGCTGGGCGGCGGGCGTCAGCCAACGGCGAAAGCCGGTCAGGGGCGCCATCAGACACGCGCTGACGCCCATGCCGGTGAGCACCCGCGCCGCCAGCAGGGTGGCAAACTGCCCCGCCAGCGCAAACGCGATGACCCCCAGCACGGCCAAGGACAGGAAGCCGAGGATGACGCGTTTGGGCCCGAAGCGATCCAACCAGTTGCCCAGGGGCAGTTGCGTGAGCGCAAAGCCCAGAAAATACCCCCCGGCCAGCAGGCCCAGGTCGCTGGATTGCAGGGCGAATTCGGCGCTCAGCGTCGGCGACAGGGTGGCCGTGATCGCCCGCACCAGGGCAGATAAAAAGTAAGCCAGCGCAAACGACAGGAACACCAGCACCGCCGTGGCGATGGGCAAGCTGCCTTTGTCCGATGCGGTCGATGGTGCACTCATGGCGTGCTGGGCAGGCGCAAGGCCTCAAAAAACGGTGCCACAACGCTTGGGTCGGTGCTGGAGCCGTAGACCGCCGCCTGGTACACCACCGCCCCGTGAGCGAAGTACACCTGTCGGACCGACACGGTGCGGCCTTCGTGGTCCAGCCCCTGTCCTTGCCAGCCCCGCAGGGTTTGTGCGCCCGCCAGCGGCATTGGCCAGGCCGTCCAGCCAGCCGGGGGCGTGTCGGCGGCGGCCTGCGTCTGGCGCAAACGGACCCAGCCCGCGAGTTGCCAACTGTCCAAGACCGCCGATGGGTTGTCCTGCGGCGCCAGCGTGGCCCAGGCCAGGGCAAACGTGAGCCCCCCGGTTTCGCAGCTCAAGAGGTGCAGCGTGGTGCCGGCGGCGGTCAGGGGCACCTGGCGTTCGGCGCGCTCGGGCTTGCAGGGCAGTTGCGCCCGCAGCGGCGCCCCGGCCAGCGACACATCGCGCCAGTTGAACGTGGGGCTGCACGCCACCAGGCACAAGGTCAGACACCCCAGGCAGAAACTCGAACCGCGCATGACACTCCGTGAAACAGGCGCCCACTGTGCGGGCAAAAGGTGGCATGTTAGCCTTGGGCTGAACTTTCTCGCCCCATCGGCATCCATTTCCCTGCGGGTGCGCGCCACACGTGTGTTGCCCCGCGTTCCGTTTGTCCCTCCGCCCCGCTGCCTGCCTCCACCATGAACCGTCGCCCGCCATCCCGCCGCCGTTTTGTTGCCTCCACCGCGTGGGCGGGCATGTCGCTGAGCTTGCTGGGCATGGCGGGTTGCGGCACCCAGGAGCAAGCGCCGGCCTCGCGTTTTGTGCTGCTCGATGGCAACACGGTGGACACCGCCAGCTTCAAGGGCAAAGTGGTGCTGGTGAATTTCTGGGCCACCACCTGCGTGACCTGTGTGAAGGAAATGCCCAGCCTGGTGGCCACACACAACAAGTTCAAAGACCGTGGCTTCGAGACCGTGGCGGTTGCCATGAGCTACGACCCGCCAAAATGGGTCAACAACTTCGCGCAAACCCGCCAGTTGCCCTTCAAAGTGGCACTGGACAACACCGGTGAAGTGGCCAAGGCCTGGGGGGACGTGAAACTCACGCCCACCACCTACCTGGTGGACAAACAGGGCAACATCGTCAAACGGTATGTGGGCGAGCCCGAGTTTGACGCCCTGCACCAGCTGGTTGAAAAACTGCTGGCGCAGGCTTGATGCTCACTCCCGGAAGGCGTCGTGACAGGCTTTGCAAGAGCCCGCTGCGTTGCCAAAGGCGGCCTTGATCTGGTCGAGGTTGCCGGTTTTGGCCACGGTGTTGAGTTTGGCCACTTCGGACATCATGTTGTCCTGCGCCTGCTTGAACTTGGCGCCGTCTTTCCAGACGTCGGCTTTGGCCTTGGTTTTGAGCTTTTCCGTGTCGGGCGTGAACCCCGCCCAAGGCAATTTGCTCAACGTCTCCACCAACGCGGCGTTGTCTTGCGCCACCTTCGCGTCAAACGGCACACGGCCATTGGCCATCGTGTTGATTTCCACCGAATTCTGACCCACCGTTTCCATCCAATATTGACCCACCCTGGATAGAGCCCTGAGGGGCTCACGGT
>NZ_JBHTBZ010000025.1:0-33948 GCF_042665235.1 Hydrogenophaga defluvii
CCGTGAGCCCCTCAGGGCTCTATCCAGGGTGGGTCAATATTGGATGGAAACGGTGGGTCAGAATTCGGTGGAAATCAACAACAGGACCGCTGCGGGAAGAGAAACAGCGAAAAGGTTGCTGGCTGAGACGGGTAGGACCCAGAATGGTGCTACCTCCCTCGGTCGTCCAAAGGTTGCGGATGCTTCTGCAGTGCGTCTATGGCGTCAAGAGAACAGTGCCAGCATCTCTCAGACAGCGGAGCAGTTCGGGATCAGCACCGCGAGCGTCAAGAGGTACTGTTTGGGCTGATGAAGACTTAGAGGCTGTGCCTAGCGGGCAGCTTCAGCCGCAATGTGTGCCGCAAACTGCCTTACGAAATTAGACAAGCTAGTGAGCTCAGACATATCGCGGTATGCTCCATCGCTTATAGCCGACCGAGGTGACGCCAAGATAGTTGCCGCCGTATAAAGCTTCTCCTTCATCAGCCGTTCGCACAAGATATCGTAGCGTTTTAGGTAACTCGCATCTTTGAATTCTGGGAAAACCTTGAAGTGTGGGCTCTTGTCTTTCACCGGCTTGCAAGACTCTACGGCATCTTCAACGAGCATCAACCAACCCATAAACGGTGGGTTTTGCTTCCCCAAAGCTCCTTCACGATAAGCTACTGCAAAATCATGGGCGGTACCGATAGCCTCTTCAGTGCGATTATTAAAGTTGTTGCCGAATGATGGGCCGACTTGGCTTTTGAGCTCGATTGCTGCTATCAAACGCCCTTCATTTATCACTAAAAGGTCCCAGAGCTTCGTTGGGCGGAAGTAGCCGGGCAAAACAACAACTGCACGGTCTTGATATATCTGAGCATGTCCGAGGCCGTTTGCATGAACTAGCTCAACAATTAGCTTGATAAAGCCGTCAAGATTTTTTCCTCCAGTAACACCTGCGCGCTCACCTTGATCCTGCCTACCTTCACGAATTTGCTTCTCTTTTGCATCAAATCGGGCCTGCCAAAAACTCTTGACAACTTCTCGTGAGCGTTTTTCATAGTCTATTAAATTAAGTCCCACGTTCGTCCTCCAAGTTACGATTTTGTAAAGTGTTCAAGTAAGAGCACAGCTTCATCCTCGTTTATCCCGTACACCTTGAAAGCAGCTCTGTTTGCTTTGTCCTTATCTAGACTTCTGGCCGCTGATATCAGTGCCTTGCGGTCGTTTTGGCTGATGCTTTCATAAGTTGGGACACGAATGCGCCGCAGGTACTGGGCTTGAAAACGCAAGAAGCCACCGCGCATTTTTGTAGAGTAGGTGGCAATAAAAAGTCTTGCGACATCAGAGAGCAGGATGGCTTGCAGTGCCTCAAGGTCCCAAGTATCGCTGACAACATAGTACAAATTGTGGTGCGGATAAAGGTGCCCCGTTTCGTAGGCAACCAAAGTCTCTCCTCTAATGTCAGGAATCAGGAGCTTGGGCTTGTATGTGAGACTTGGCGTGATGCGATCAATTGTTCGATACCAGCGCACTTTATCCCGCTGAGCTACGTGTCGCTTGGAAATCTGCAAGTACCGCTTTTTCAAATAGGCGGCAAACTTTGGATATTTCTCGAAGCTTGCCAAACTTCCGTCTTCTTCAAACGGATTTACAATGCCAAAACCGCGCCACTTTACGTGCCCGGTATCTATGTCCTTGGTCATTGCAAGCGGAAGCTTTCGAGAAGGCTCTACATCAAGCTCCTCTAGAAGTCCAATGAATGCCTTGTCTGCGCCCGTTGCAACACCGATACCTACTTTGCACCCAGCCTCTTCTAATGTCGGAAGCCTGCGTTCTAGGTCTCTCACTAGCGACAGTAAATCGCTTGAATCAAACAGCCAGGGTTCCGACCCTTGAACGACAGAGTGCGCCAGTCTGATCTCAGGCGTATCAGCCTTGGTTGCATCAAACGTGAGCATGGGCAGGGACTCTACGTTCTTGGCGTGTGCCACAAATGTTGGGCCTGCATACCCTCGTTCGATGACGGTGATGGCTGGATAGGCCGCAACTTCAGAATGGAATGCAGCAATGTGAGTCATGTCCATATAAGCCTTTAATCCAAAGCCTTGGGACACGTATTGGCGCAATAGCTGACCGTACTTATTCTTCATCCAGCGATCGGCACAGATGAAGCACAACTGCCCCTTGTCTGATAGGAGCTCCAAGCTTCTTTCTATGAAGAGCACGTACAAATCGGCTCTGTCGTAAAGGGTTGTAAAACGTCTCCTGTAGACTGATAACAATGGCGAATGAATGAGCTCTTGGCGAACGTAAGGTGGATTTCCGATGACAACATCAAATGAGCCGGGGAGGTTCGTTAGCAAAAAGTCACCATGAACCAGCCAACTTGCGCAGAGCTCTTGCTGATCTTTGGCTGAAAATCCGAAACGACCAAGAAGCTCTTTTGCGGCCAAAGTTACACGATCAAACGAAGGCTTGTGGAGCTCAACGGCACGAATACAGCCTGACAGCTCTTTAGCCTTTGCGTTCTTGCCACAAGACTGAAGAAGCCGTTCGATCGCAGCCAGTAGAAATTCGCCGTGCCCACACGAGGGCTCAAGAATCCGTATGGACTTGAGATTCTTGTCGCTGGTGTAGCCTGCCCAATCTAGCATGCATTCAACCACCTCTTTTCGGGTGAAGATCGCGCCCCGTTCATCGACTGATGACGTATGGGCCAAGGCCTCGTGAGCTTGCTGAACGGGGCATCGTTCCTCAAACTGTGGCGGTTGAATGGCGAAGGTCATGTTCAGATTGTGCCGCACCCGGTCGGTGACAGATCAATGGGTCAAGCAAGGTTCGGACAAGCCTTCTGGCGTTCGCGCAACACACAAATTGAGCAAGCCTTCAGGGTAGCAACGACAAAAGTGTGTCTTGCAGTGTGACTGCAGCAAGTCAGAAATGAAAAAACCCAAGTGAAATCAATCACTTGGGTTTTCATATTGGCGGAGCGAGAGGGATTCGAACCCTCGATGAGACTCTACATCCCATACTCCCTTAGCAGGGGAGCACCTTCGGCCACTCGGTCATCGCTCCGTAAGCCCTCTATTATGCCCCAAGAATGAGGCAATTCTGTTGGCGCCTGTTTTCGGCTTCAAGCTTTGCTCTGAACGGCCTTGACCATGGTCATGGCCGAGCCGATGAGGCTGGAGACTTCGGTCATGTTGCCCGGCACGATGAGGGTGGTGGTCGCGTCAGCCGCCACCTTGGCATAGGCGTCCACGGCTTTTTCAGCCACCTTCAACTGCACCGCCTGTTCACCGCCTGGCTGGCGTATGGCGGAGGCCACGCGTTCAATGGCCTGGGCGGTGGCTTCGGCCACAGCCATCAGCGCGGCGGCCTCGCCTTGTGCGTTGTTGATAGCGGCCTGTTTTTCGCCTTCGGAGCGGGCGATGAAGGCTTCGCGTTCGCCGGTGGCGATGTTGATCTGCTCCTGGCGGCGGCCTTCGGACGCGGCGATCAGCGCGCGTTTTTCGCGCTCGGCGGTGATCTGTTGCTGCATGGCATGCAGGATCTCCTTGGGCGGCGTGAGGTCCTTGATCTCATAGCGCAGCACTTTCACGCCCCAGTTCAAAGCCGCTTCGTCGATGGCCTGCACCACCTGGGCGTTGATGATGTCCCGTTCTTCAAAGGTCTTGTCCAGTTCCAGTTTGCCAATCACCGAACGCAGCGACGTTTGTGCCAGTTGCGTGACGGCCATGATGTAGTTGGACGAGCCGTAGCTGGCGCGCATGGGGTCGGTGACCTGGAAATACAGGATGCCGTCCACCTGCAACTGTGTGTTGTCGCGCGTGATGCAGACCTGGCTGGGCACATCCAGCGGAATTTCTTTCAGGCTGTGTTTGTAGGCAACCCGATCGATGAAGGGCACAAGAAAGTTGAGGCCGGGCGTGAGTGTGCCGGCGTACTTGCCCAGCCTCTCCTTGACCCAGGCGTTTTGCTGCGGCACCACCTTGATGGCACGCACGATGAAGATGATGGCGACGATGAACAGCAGCAGGGCGATTTCCATGAGGGTTCCTCTCTAGGTGGCGTGAAAAGGGTCAGGGGGCGGGCACGACCAAAAGCCGGTTGCCCACGACTTGCTCGATGCGGTAGGTGCCTTCGCCAATCGCGGGTGCCACACCTGGCATGAGCGCGGCGGTCCACTGCGCGCCACGGTACTTGACCTGGGCTGTGCCGTCGGCGTCCCAAGCGGCGACATGCAGCGTTTCGCCGATATCGAGGTTGACGTCGCGGTTGGCACGGGCGGGCAACCGTCCGGGTGTGTTCTTGCGCACACGGTACCAAAGCGCCACCGCGCCACCGCTGACCACGGCGGCGCACACCAACTGCCAGGTGAGTGGCAGCCCCAGGTGGGCCGCAAGGGCACCACTGGCCAGGCCCAGGGCGATCATCAAGAGATAGAAGGTGCCGGTCACCAGCTCCACCGCCACCGCCACACCGGCCAGCAGCCACCACAGGGTTGATTCCGCCATGCCATCACTCCTTGTTGGTTGATCGCCAGCGGCGCGTGCCGGCGAATTGCGCTTTTTGATTTTGAGGCCAAATCGGGTTCACGGTCACGGGGGCGCCGCATTATTTCCGTACACTTCGCGCTCTGTTTCGCTGAACCGGGTCACGCTCATGAAATTCCGCTTTCCCATCGTCATCATCGACGAAGACTACCGCTCCGAAAACACCTCGGGCCTGGGCATCCGCGCGCTGGCGCAGGCCATTGAGGCCGAGGGTTTTGAGGTCTTGGGTGTCACGAGCTACGGTGATCTGTCGCAGTTTGCCCAGCAGCAGTCGCGGGCCAGCGCCTTCATCCTGTCGATTGACGACGAAGAGTTCACGCCGGGCCCGGACCTCGATCCCATTGTGCTGAGCCTGCGCAGCTTCATTGAAGAGGTGCGTCGCAAGAACGCCGACGTGCCCATCTACGTGTACGGCGAGACCAAAACCAGCCGCCACCTGCCCAACGATGTGCTGCGCGAACTGCATGGCTTCATCCACATGTTCGAGGACACGCCCGAGTTCGTGGCGCGCCACATCATCCGCGAGGCCAAAAGCTACCTCGAAGGCATTCAACCGCCGTTCTTCAAGGCCTTGCTCGATTACGCCGAAGACGGTTCGTACTCGTGGCATTGCCCCGGGCACTCGGGCGGTGTGGCCTTTCTGAAGAGCCCGGTGGGCCAGATGTACCACCAGTTCTACGGTGAAAACATGCTGCGCGCCGACGTGTGCAACGCGGTGGAAGAACTGGGCCAACTGCTGGACCACAATGGCGCGATCGGCGCCAGCGAGCGCAACGCCGCCCGCATCTTCAATGCCGACCACTGCTTCTTCGTCACCAACGGCACCAGCACCAGCAACAAGATGGTGTGGCACCACACGGTGGCGCCGGGCGACGTGGTGGTGGTGGACCGCAACTGCCACAAGTCCATTCTGCACAGCATCATCATGACGGGCGCCGTGCCCGTGTTTTTGAAGCCCACGCGCAACCACTACGGCATCATCGGGCCCATCGCGCAAAGCGAGTTCGAGCCCGAGGCCATCAAGGCCAAAATCCGCGCCAACCCGCTGTTGGCGGGTGTGGATGCCGACGCGGTCAAGCCGCGCGTGTTGACGCTGACCCAGTCCACCTACGACGGCGTGCTCTACAACACCGAGACCATCAAGGGCATGCTGGATGGTTACGTGGACAACCTGCACTTCGATGAAGCTTGGTTGCCACACGCCGCCTTTCATCCCTTTTATGGGCCGTACCACGCCATGGGCAAGAAGCGCGCACGGCCGAAGAGCTCGGTGGTGTACGCCACGCAGTCCATCCACAAGTTGCTGGCCGGCATCAGCCAGGCCAGCCATGTGCTGGTGCAGGACTCGCAGACCACCAAGCTGGACCGCCACCTCTTCAACGAGGCTTACCTGATGCACACCAGCACCAGCCCGCAGTACAGCATCATCGCCAGCTGCGACGTGGCCGCTGCCATGATGGAGCCGCCGGGCGGCACCGCGTTGGTGGAGGAGAGCATTCTGGAGGCGCTGGACTTCCGCCGCGCCATGCGCCAGATCGAGAACGATTTTGGTGCTGACGACTGGTGGTTCCAGGTATGGGGACCCGATGAGTTGGCCGATGAAGGCATTGGCGCGGCAAGCGACTGGGTGCTCAACCGCGGCAAGGACGACACAGCGACCGCCAAGGATTGGCACGGTTTTGGCGACATGGCGCCGGGCTTCAACATGTTGGACCCGATCAAGGCCACCATCGTCACGCCGGGCCTCAATCTGGATGGGCGTTTCGAGACATCTGGCATCCCAGCCTCCATCGTCACCAAGTTCCTGGCCGAGCACGGTGTGGTGGTCGAGAAAACGGGCCTGTACAGCTTCTTCATCATGTTCACCATCGGCATCACCAAGGGCCGCTGGAACACGTTGCTGACCGCTTTGCAGCAGTTCAAGGACGACTATGCCAAGAACCAGCCCATGTGGCGCATCATGCCGGAGTTCTGCGCCAAGCAGCCGCGCTACGAGCAAATGGGCCTGCGCGACCTGTGCCAGCACGTGCACGCCCTCTACGCCAAGTACGACATCGCGCGCCTGACCACCGACATGTACCTGAGCGACCACACGCCGGCCATGAAACCCAGCGACGCGTTTGCTCACATCGCCCACCGCAGCACGGAACGTGTGGCCATTGACGACTTGGAAGGGCGCATCACCACCAGCCTGGTCACGCCGTACCCACCGGGCATTCCACTGCTCATCCCGGGCGAGGTGTTCAACAAGAAGATCGTGGACTACCTCAAGTTCAACCGCGAGTTTGCGCGCGAGTGCCCGGGTTTCGAGAACGACATCCACGGTCTGGTGGTGCAGGACGGCCCGGACGGCCGCCCGGCCTACTTTGCCGACTGTGTTAAAAAGTCCTGATACCCCAGGGGGATGGTCCCCTTGGGTTTGTTGAGGAGCGACCGATGTTTCCCGAATACCGCGACCTGATCACCAAGCTCAAGGGCCACGACGCACATTTCACGCGCCTGTTCGACAAACACAACGAGCTGGATCAGCTGATCAAGAACATGGAGGCCCACATCGTTGCGGCTACCGAGGTTGAGATCGAGGTCAAGAAAAAGGAAAAACTGCAGCTCAAGGACCAGATCTATGCCCACCTCAAAAAGGTGGAGGCTGGCGCGCAGTGATCAGCGGGGTGAAGGCGCTGCAGTGCGTGGCCCATTGAGGGCCATGTCCTCACGAACCCGCAGGAACGTGGCGAAGCGAGGCACACCGCTCTCGTTGATGCCCCTGTAGCGGTAGGTCACCCAGGTGCCCGGCGGTGGCGGGTCACGTCGCTGGGCGTCGGTCAGGCCGCTGCCCAGTTTGAATCGCTGGCCCTGGGATGTTTGAACCAGCAGCGCGCCTACCATACCTTCGTATTTGCCCTTGCCGGGTTCCCATCCCAGCACCTGTGCTTCGGCGTCCTCGTGGGTCTTGAGTTTGAGGATGTCGTGGCTGCGGCCTGCCTGGCACACGGCCGCGCCCCGGTGCAGCATCAGGCCCTCGCCGCCGTGGCGCTCGGTCTGGCGCAGCAGGGCCATCAAGGCCTTTTCATTGCCAACGCGCTGCTGGGGCACCACCTGCAGCCAAGGTGTGGTTGGCAGCGAGGCCATGGCCACCACGCGCTGGTCAAAGCTGCCAGGGTGAGAGGGCAGGTCGAAGACCATGAAACGGATGTGTCGCCAGGCGCCATCGTCCGGCGTTTCGCGGCGCACGGTGGACACGGTTTCGCTGAAACGCCCGCGCCCCGCCCAGAGTTCGCCGTCCATGGCAACGTTGGGCCAGCCTGCGGTGAACCAGGCGGGCGCCGCTACGGGCAAACCACCTCGCGTGATGAGTTGACTGCCGGTCCAATGGCCACGCACGCCGTCCAGCTTTTCACTGACCCAGTAATCCGGCAGATGCGTGCCGGCCTTGAAGGTACCCGCCAGCATCAGGGCGGGCGGCGTGACCGGCGTTTGCGCCAAGCCCCCCACGCAAGCCAACAGCAGGCCCGTCGCCAGAAACCAACGGCGAGCCAGGTTGCACATAAGTGGGCTTGGTCAGCTCTCGGCGGGCTCGGCGATACCGCCCACCACGTTGCTGAAGCCACCGTCCACATAGGTGATTTCGGCGCTCACACCGCCCGCGAGGTCGCTCAGCAGGAAAGCGGCCACGTTGCCCACGTCTTCGATGGTCACGTTGCGGCGAATCGGCGATGTGTCGGCCACCACGCTCAGGATCTTGCCAAAGCCCTTGATGCCGCTGGCGGCCAGGGTTTTGATGGGGCCGGCGCTGATGCCGTTGACGCGGATGTCCTTGGGGCCCAGCGAGTCGGCCAGGTAGCGCACGCTGGCTTCCAGGCTGGCCTTGGCCAGGCCCATGGTGTTGTAGTTGGGCACGACGCGGATGGCGCCCAGGTAGGTCAGTGTCAGCAGCGCCGATTTGGGGTTGAGGTAGGGCAGGGCGGCCTTGGCCATAGCCGGGAAGCTGTAAGCGCTGATGTCGTGCGCGATCTTGAAGCCTTCACGCGACAGGCCATCGAGGAAGTCGCCCGCAATCGCCTCGCGTGGCGCGTAGCCGATGCTGTGCACAAAACCATCGAAGCTGGGCCAGTGGGCCGACAAATCCTTGAACAGCTTGTCGATCTGGGCGTCATCGCCCACGTCGCAGTCAAACACGAGCGAGGAGTTGAAATCGGCGGCGAACTCGGTGATGCGGTCCTTGAAGCGCTCACCCACGTAGCTGAAAGCCAGCTCGGCACCTTGTTCGTGGCAAGCACGAGCGATGCCGTAGGCGATGGAGCGGTTGGACAACACGCCGGTGATGAGCAGCTTCTTGCCGGTGAGAAAACCCATGGATCAGTCTCCAGAAAAATATCCTGCAGAATTGTCTCATGCGTCGTTTGTTGCTCTCTTGCTTGCTGGCCTTGGCTTCGCCCGTGTGGGCTGCCCACGGCTATGCGTTGTGGGGCGATCTGAAATACGGCCCCGGCTTCAGCCACTTCGATTACGTGAACCCGCAGGCGCCCAAGGGCGGCGAAATCCGTCTGGTCAGCAACCTGCGCACCTCCACCTTCGACAAATACAACCCCTTCACCATCAAAGGCAGTGCGCCTGCTTATCTGTCGGGGTTGATGTTTGAGTCGCTGCTGATCGGCGCACTGGATGAAACCGCCAGCGGCTATGGCCTGCTGGCCGAAGACGTGGCTGTGGCACCAGACGGCATGAGCGCCACCTTCAAGCTGCGGCCACAAGCGCGGTTCCACAACGGCAAGCCCGTGCTGGCGCAGGACGTGAAACACAGCTATGACACGCTGATCGGGCCGCACGTGTCCCCCGCCTACAAGACATTGCTGGCCGACGTGGTCGGGCTCGACGTGCTCGACGAGCGCACCGTGCGGTACCGCTTCAAACAACCCAACCGAGAGTTGCCGCTCACGGTCGGTGGGTTGCCAGTGTTCAGCCGCGACTGGGGCGGGGGCAAGTCCTTCGATCAAGTGGTCACCGATGTGCCCATTGGCAGCGGCCCCTACAAAATTGGCCCGGTGCGGTTTGGCAAAGACATCACCTACCTGCGCGACCCCCAGCACTGGGCGCGCGATCTCAACGTGCGGCGCGGCAGCGCCAACTTTGACCGCATCACCGTCAAGATCTACAAGGACAACACCGCTCGGTTGGAGGCGCTCAAGGCGGGCGAATTCGACCTCATGCGCTTTTTCTCGGCGGGCGACTGGGCACGCCGGGTCAATGGCCGGCGCTTTGACAGTGGCGAGCTCGTCAAAGGCGAGTTCAAGCACCAGCTGCCTTCGGGCTTCCAAAGCTATGTGCTCAACACCCGCCGCCCGCTGCTGCAGGATGTGCGCGTGCGCGAGGCCCTGGGTCTGGCCATGGACTACGAATGGATGAACCGGCAGCTGTTCTACAACGCCTACCAGCGCGTCAACGGCTTGTTCGGCAACACCGCATGTGCGGCTTCGGGCGTGCCCGGTGCCGACGAGCTGGCCTTGCTCGAACCGTGGCGAAAGCAGCTGCCTCCGAGTGTGTTCGGGCCCATGGCGCTGCCACCGCGCACCGATGGCGACTCGTCCTTGCGCGCCAACCTGCGCCGCGCCAAGGCCTTGCTGGCCGATGCCGGATGGACGGTGCAGGGTGGGGTGCTCAAGAACGCACAGGGCCAAGCCATGACGCTGGAGTACCTGGACAGCAGCGAGGGTGGTATTCGGACCGTGACGCCGTGGATACGCAACCTCGAAAAACTGGGCGTCACCCTGCGCTACCGTGCGGTGGACTTTGCGCTGTATCAGCAGCGCGTTCAAACTTTCGACTTTGATATTGTGGGAGTTGGGTTTCCTGGCACCCACAACCCCGGCCAGGAATACGCCGACATCTTTGGCAGCCAGGCCGCCAAAACACCCGATTCGGGCAACTACGCGGGCGTGAGCAGCCCCGCCGTGGACGACCTGATCGCACGCATGGTGGGCGCCAAAACCAAGGCCGAGCTGTTGCCCGCCTGCCGGGCGCTGGAGCGCGTGATCACCCACAGCCACTACCTCATCCCGCAGTGGACGGCAGGCACCCACCGCATGGCCTACAACCAACGCCGCCTGGCCAAACCCGATGTGGTCCCACCCTACTTTCAGGGCGAAGCCTGGGCCATCGACACTTGGTGGAGCCGTTGACCATGTGGCTGTACATCCTCAAGCGCTTGCTGCTCATGATCCCCACCTTGCTGGGCGTGCTGCTGCTCACCTTTGTGGTTGTGCAGTTTGTGCCCGGCGGCCCGGTGGAGCAGTACCTCGCTGAGGCGCGCGCCGCCGCAGGGGGCAGTGCGGAAGGCGGTGGCAGTGTGTACCGTGGCGCGCAGGGTGTGGACCCCAAACGCATCGAGCAGATCAAGGCTTTGTACGGGTTCGACAAGCCGGCGCACGAGCGTTTCATCGACATGCTGGGCCAGTTCGCGCGTTTTGACCTGGGTAAGAGCTTCTTCCAGAACAAGGACGTGTGGACGCTGATTGTTGAAAAGTTGCCCGTCTCCATCAGCCTGGGCCTTTGGACCTTTTTCATCAGCTACGGCATCGCCGTGCCGCTGGGAGTGGCCAAGGCCGTGCGGGCGGGCTCGCGTTTTGATTTGGTCACCACCTTGCTGGTGCTGGTGGGCTACGCCATCCCGGGCTTTGTGCTGGGCGTGGCCTTGCTGGTGATTTTTGGTGGGCAGTTGCAATGGTTTCCGCTGCGTGGCCTCACCTCCAGCAACTGGGACGAACTGAGCTGGGGCGCCCGTGTGGTGGACTACCTGTGGCACATCACCCTGCCGGTGGTGGCCATGGTGCTGGGCAGTTTTGCCGTCACCACCATGCTGACCAAAAACGCCTTTCTGGAAGAGATTCGCAAGCAGTATGTGCTCACCGCTCGCGCCAAGGGCCTGAGCGAGCGCCAGGTGCTCTGGAAACACGTGTTCCGCAACGCGCTCATCCCCATCGTCACCGGTTTTCCGGCCGCTTTCATCGGCGCCTTTTTCACCGGATCGCTGCTCATCGAAACCCTGTTCTCGCTGGATGGATTGGGCCTGCTCAGCTATGAGAGTGTGATCCGGCGTGATTACCCCGTGGTGCTGGGCACGCTGTATTTCTTCACGCTGATCGGTTTGGTCACCAAACTCATCAGCGATCTCTGCTACGTCTGGGTGGACCCGCGTGTCAAGTTCGATTGAATATGGACATATTAGATGGATAATATGGACATGAAACATGTGTCTTTTAGGAGGTCGCCATGACGTGGAACATTGCCAGCGCCAAACAGCAGTTCTCGGAGGTGGTGCGGCTTTCCGCCCAGGCACCGCAGGCGATTTACAACCGGGACAAGCCGGTGGCCGTGTTGGTTTCGGCCAAGGATTACGAGGATTTCCAGCGTTGGCGCGGCGAGCGTGATCACCCCACCTTGGCACAGCAGTTCGACGAAATTCGGGCCTTGCTGGCCGCAGAAGGCATGGATGGCATTGAGCTGCCGCCGCGCGTGGACCGGCCCAACCCCATGGACGAGCCCGGCTACTGGGGCGGATAACCATGCAACTGGCCGATACCAATGTCATCAGCGAACTCATGCGTCAGCGGCCCCACCCGGCCCTGCTGGCGTGGCGCGACATGGCCAACGCGGCCTATGGGCGCCTGACCATCTCAGCGGTGACCGTGGACGAAATCGCTTTTGGCCTGGCGCGCCGCCCCAACGGCGCCATGCTGGCCTGGTTCGACCTTTTCTTGGAGCGCAACCAGGTGCTCGCCATCTCGGCACCGATTGCCCGCCGTGCTGGTGAAATGCGCGCTCAACTTGCCGCACGCGGCCACGTGCGCACGCAGGCCGACATGCTGATCGCAGCCACCGCCCAGGTGCATGCGCTCACGCTGGCCACGCGCAACGTGCGCGATTTTGATGGCTGCGGCATCGCCGTGCTTGACCCTTTTGTCTCATGAGTGCGGTGGGCCTGGTCTCCCTGTCGCCCTCGCGCCGCGCGTGGCAGCGCTTCCGCCGCAACCGCCTGGGTTTTACGAGCCTGGTGGCGTTTGTGGTGCTGGTGGTGTTGAGCCTTGGCGCCGAGTTGTGGTCCAACGACAAGCCTTTGCTGGTGAAGTACGAGGGGCAGTACTACGCGCCTGTGCTCAAGGACTACCCCGAAACCACTTTCGGGGGCGACTTTGAAACCGCCACCGATTACCTCGACCCCTTCATCCGCCAACAGCTGACCCAAGGTGACAACTGGGCCATCTACCCGCTCAACCCCTACGGCCCGCGCACCATCAACTACTTTGCGCCATCGCCCAACCCGTCGCCACCCACCTTTGAGAACTGGCTGGGCACGGACGACCGGGGCCGCGATTTGCTGGCGCAGCTCGTGTACGGTTTCCGGGTGAGTGTGTTGTTTGCGCTCGCGCTCACCGCCATCGGCGTGGTGCTGGGTGTGCTGGCCGGGGCGGTGCAGGGCTATTTCGGCGGCAAGACCGACCTGGCTTTCCAGCGTTTCATCGAGGTCTGGGGCTCCATGCCCGAGCTGTATTTGCTCATCATCTTCAGTGCCGTGTTTGCCCCCAGCATCACGCTGCTGCTGGTGTTGCTGAGCCTGTTTGGCTGGATGGGCCTGTCCGATTACGTGCGCGCCGAATTCCTGCGCAACCGGCAAATGGACTACGTGCGTGCCGCGCGTGCGCTGGGCGTGGGCAACCGCCAAATCATGTGGCGCCACATCCTGCCCAACAGCATGACACCCGTCGTGACGTTTTTGCCTTTCCGCATGAGTGCGGCCATCCTGGCGCTGACCTCATTGGACTTTCTCGGCCTGGGTGTGCCCGCCGGCACGCCCAGCCTGGGTGAGCTGCTGAGCCAGGGCAAGGCCAGCATCGACGCCTGGTGGATTTCGCTGTCCACTTTCGGCGTGCTGGTGCTCACCCTGCTGCTGCTGACCTTCATGGGCGATGCGTTGCGCGATGCGCTCGACCCCCGAAAGGCCGACAAGTGATGACCCCCACGCTCGCCGCTGCGCAGGTTTCGCTGCCCCCCGAGGCGGCTGCCCCGCCTTGGGGCGGCCCGGCGGCGGGGCGCAAGCCGCTGTTGGAAGTCAAAGACCTGCGCGTGTCGTTTGCGGGCCGTGAGGTGGTGCACGGTATCGACTTTCACCTGCACGCGGGTGAAAAGCTGGCGCTGGTGGGGGAGTCCGGCTCGGGCAAGACGGTGTCGGCTCTGGCGCTGTTGCGGCTGGTGCAAAACGCCGACATCAGCGGCAGCGCCGCGCTCAATGGTCGCGACCTGTTGCGTTTGAGCGAACGCGAGCTGCGTGGCGTTCGAGGCGATGACGTGGCCATCATCTTCCAAGAGCCCATGACGGCGCTCAACCCCGTCTACACCGTGGGCGACCAGATCGCGGAAATCCTGCAGCTCAAAAAAGGCCTGACGCGCCAGCAGGCGCTGGTGGGGGCGGTGGAGCTGCTGGCGGCCACCGGTATACCCGAGCCCGCGCGGCGCGCCGGCAGCTACGCCCACCAGCTGAGTGGGGGGCAACGCCAGCGCGTGGTGATCGCAATGGCATTGGCCAGTGCGCCTAAGCTGCTGCTGGCCGACGAGCCCACGACCGCACTGGACGCCAGCCTGCGCAGCCAGATGCTGGAGCTGCTGAGCCGGCTTCAGCGCGAACATGGCATGGCCTTGTTGCTCATCACCCACGACCTCAACCTGGTGCGCCGCGTGGCCGACCGCGTGGCGGTGATGGAACTCGGGCACTTGGTGGAGCAGGGGCCGGTGCAGGAGGTGATGTCTCGCCCGCAGCACGCCTACACCCGCCTGTTGATCGACAGCCAGCCGCAGCGCGATGTGCCGCCGCCGCGCAGCGATGCGCCGGTGGTGTTGGAGGCCGAAGGCTTGACCGTGGACTACGCGATGCCGTTGGGTGGCCTTGCTGGGTGGTGGAAAAAGGGCCAGTTCCGGGCCGTGCAGCCCACCCGCTTCAGCCTGCGCGCGGGCCAGACGCTGGGCGTGATGGGCGAGTCCGGTTCGGGCAAATCCACCCTGGCACTGGCGGCGCTGGGCCTGCTGCCACATGGGGGCCACTTGCACGTGGCCGGCCAATCCTGGGCCGACGCCCGACGGGCGAACAGCGAGCGGGCCTTGCGGCGTGTGGTGCAGGTGGTGTTTCAGGACCCGTTTTCCTCGCTGTCGCCGCGTATGACGGTGGAGCAGCTGGTGGGGGAAGGCCTGCTGGTCCACGAACCGGCGTTGTCGGTGGCGCAACGGCGCAAACGGGTGGTGGCTGCCCTGACGGACGTGGGGTTGCTCAAGGCCGTTGCCGACGCCGACCTCGGCGATACACAGGCGGACGCGTTTCTATCGCGCTATCCCCACGAGTTTTCGGGTGGGCAGCGTCAGCGCCTGGCCATCGCGCGTGCCTTGGTGGTGCAGCCGCAGGTGCTGGTGCTCGACGAGCCCACCAGCGCACTCGATGTCACGGTGCAAAAGCAGGTTGTGGCCCTGTTGCAGGGCTTGCAGCGCGAACGCGGCCTTAGCTACCTCTTGATCACCCACGATGTAGCGGTGGTGCGCGCCATGTCGCATGCGGTGTTGGTGATGCAACACGGTGAGGTGGTGGAGGCCGGTGATTGCCAACAGGTGCTTGAGGCGCCACAACACCCCTACACGCAGCAATTGCTGGGCGCGGCACTTTGATATTTTTGCTGTATCACAGGCGCAACTCTGTTGCCGGCTCATGCCGGTAAAATTAATAAATCTGGACCATGCCCGGACGAGTGGCTTTGCTCTTCTGATCAGCGGCTGGTTGGTCCTTTCAAGGTGCGCGGCCCATGAAAAGTTTTGAATTCCCACTCCCGCCTTCGGGCTTGGTAACCGTTGATGCGGCCAACAGCAAACGTTGGCCCTGTGAGGTCGCCGGCTGGGGGGCCAACAGCTTGCAAGGCCGTTTGTTGACACTGGATGTGGAGCAGCAACTGCTCAAGGTGCAGGGGCAGGCCAGCAAGGCGCCTACGGCCATCCGCTTCAACCAGTTCAAGTCCTTGCGCATCGACGGTGGCATGACTGTGGTGGGTGGCGCCAGCCGAGGCGCCCGGTGGGATGAGTTGTTGAATTTCCAGCCATTTGCCATCCGGCTCATCGATGGCTCCCGGCTCGCCGGTGACAGCGCCGGTGTGCAGGATTTGCCCTCGGGGCTGTGGCTGTTTGTCAAAACGGCAGACGGCTTGGGCCTGTCGCGCCTGTTTGTGCCACGCGCGGCACTCGAAAGCTACGAGGCGTCCGATGTGGCCACCGGTGGCGCTGATCCGGACAGCTACGCTGCCACCGATTTTTCGCACACCGTCTCCCACGGGTTTGCCGACACCACGCTGGATTTCCACTCGGGTCTGGCGAACACAGTGGTCGAGACCCGCGGCGAGCTGCTCAATGCGCTGGAGCGTCAGGCGCGCATCAAACCCGTGCCCATTGGCGAAGCCTTGATTGGCCTGGGCAAGATCACGGCGGCCCAGTTGGCGGTCGCGCTGAAAAAGCAGAAAGACACCAAGAACGTCCCGCTTGGACAGATTCTGGTGGAGCTGGGCATGGTGTCCACCGCCGATCTGCAGACCGCCTTCGCACGCAAGATGGGCTACCCCATGGTGGAGCTCAAGTCGTTTGAGTACGACGTGGCGGCGCTGCGCATGGTGCCGCTGTCGCTGGCATTGCGTCTCAAGGTGCAGCCCTTGATGCTCAACAAGGGGCTGCTGGTGGTGGCCATGCCCGATCCTTTGCAGTACAAGGTGCTGGAAGAGATCGAGTTCACCACCCAGCTCAAGGTCATGCCTGTGTTGTGTTCGGGTGATGAGATTGCGGCCAAAATCAGCCGCACTTACCGCGAAGTGGGCCTGGCCGAGCACCTGCACGACAGCCATCCTGACACGCAGTCCCCACCTGAGCCGGGCGACGCGCAGCAGCATGACGTGTTCCAGCTGGCGTCCGAACTGGTGGACAGCCGCGACACCGAGGAGGAGCGGCAGATCGAGCAGTCGGACAACACGCTGGTGCGCCTGATCAACTCCATGATCCTGGAGGCCTACCAGCAGGGCGCGTCCGATATCCACATCGAGCCTTATCCTGGCCGGCAAAAGCTCAAGATCCGTTTTCGCATCGACGGCAAGATGCGGCCCTACCTGGAGTTGCCGGCAAGTTACCGCAGTGCCCTGATCGCGCGCATCAAGATCATGTGCGACCTCGACATCTCCGAAAAGCGCAAGGCCCAGGACGGCAAGATCAACTTCGCCAAATTCGGCGGGCTGAAGCTGGAGTTGCGGGTGGCCACCATCCCCACCACGCAGGGCCTGGAGGATGTGGTGATGCGCATACTGGCGTCGTCGCGCACCATGGCGCTGGCGGACGTGGGCCTGACCCAACGCAACCTGGCGCTGTTCACCGACGCCATCGAACGCCCCTATGGCATGGTGTTGTGTGTGGGCCCAACCGGTTCGGGCAAAACCACCACGCTGCATTCGGCGCTGCACCACCTCAACAAGCCCGAGCGCAAGATATGGACCGCCGAAGACCCGGTGGAAATCACCCAGCACGGTCTGCGTCAGATCCAGGTGAACCCCAAGATCGGCTGGAGTTTTGCCACCTCGCTGCGCGCGTTGTTGCGTGCCGACCCCGATGTCATCATGGTGGGGGAAATCCGCGATCAGGAAACTGCAGAGATCGCGGTGGAGGCGTCGCTGACCGGCCACTTGGTGATGTCCACGCTGCACACCAACACCGCGGCCGAAACCATCACCCGTCTGATCGACCTCGGGCTCGATCCGTTTTCCTTCTCCGACTCCATTCTGGCGGTGATGGCCCAGCGCCTGGTGCGGCGGCTGTGTCCGCACTGTGTACAGCGTCGAGACATGAGCGACGAAGAGCTGGAACAACTGACGGTGGATTTTCAGTCGTCGCTGGCAGAGGGCGACGGCCTGCGCGACACGGCCAGGCTGCACCAACTCTGGCGCGACAGCTACGGTCACGAGGGCAAACTGTTGTCGGCGCACGCACCGGGTTGCGACAAATGTGGCCGCACCGGTTTTCGTGGGCGCCTGGGCATACACGAGCTGCTGGTGGTGTCGCCGCAGCTGCGGCACATGATCCAGGTGCGTTCGCGCTCAGAGGACTTGTTGCAGCAGGCTTTGCTTGAGGGCATGCGGACCTTGCGTCAGGACGGCATTGAAAAGGTGCTGCTGGGGCAGACCAGCCTGGCAGAGGTGCGCGCCAACAGCAACGCCTGACCCAAGGCACGGTAGGGCAATCCCAGTTTTCTATTCTTAAGCCTGCCTTACACTTCAGCGCATGCAAGAGGAAACCGAATCGAACGCGGACGCCGGCCACGTGCCGCGCCGCAGCAAGGGCATCTACATGCTGCCCAACATGATCACGCTGGCCGCGCTGTTTGGCGGCTTTTACGCGGTGGTCATGTCCATGAACGGCCGCTATGACCTGGCCACCATCGGCATTTTTGCGGCCATGGTCCTCGACAGCCTGGATGGCCGCGTGGCGCGGCTGACCAACACACAAAGCGCTTTCGGCGAGCAGATGGACTCCTTGTCCGACATGGTGTCCTTTGGCGCCGCACCGGCACTGATTGCTTATGAGTGGTCGCTGCGAGGTCTGGGCCGCTGGGGCTGGATTGCGGCCTTCGTTTACTGCGCCTGCGCTGCGCTGCGACTGGCCCGCTTCAACGTCAACACGGGTGTGGTGGACAAACGCTACTTCCAGGGCCTGCCGTCGCCTGCGGCGGCGGCGCTGGTGGCAGGCTTCATCTGGTTGACCACCGAAGCCGGGTGGCAAGGGGAAGATCTGGAGTGGCCCATGTTTGCCATCACCCTCTACGCTGGGCTCACGATGGTGACCAATGTTCCTTTCTACAGCTTCAAGGATCTCAGCCTGAAGAAGAGTGTGCCCTTTGCCGCCATTGTTCTGGTCGCGTTGGGCATTGCCATCATCAACATCCACCCGCCCACCGTGCTGTTTGGCCTGTTCGTGTGCTACGGCCTGTCGGGGTATGTGGTGTACGCGTGGCGCAAGTCCAAGGGCCGGCCCGTGAGTGTGGTCAGCACGTCAACCGATGAACCCGACGAGCGCGGCCTGCACGACTGAAGCCACCGGGCTTGAACGCTGTTCTTTTGTGATACATTGATACGCATGAAATTCGTCGCACGCACCCTACTACTGCTGTCCTTCACGGGCAGGTAGAGTTTCGCGCGCAGTTTTTCGCCAAACCACGGCCCGTATGCACCAGCAACGGGCCGTGGTTGTTTTTGGGCGTTGCTGGCTCACCTTCGAGAGAGCACCATGTTGAAGCAAGCCGCAAGCAAGTACCAAGCCTTCCGCCCCATCGGGCTCACCGATCGCACGTGGCCCGACGCCGTTCTGACCCAGGCGCCCGTGTGGCTGAGCACCGACCTGCGTGATGGCAACCAGGCCCTGATCGAGCCCATGGACGCGGCGCGCAAACTGCGCATGTTCGAGTTGCTGGTGCGGATAGGGTTCAAGGAGATCGAGGTTGGCTTCCCGGCCGCCTCGCAGACCGACTTCGATTTCGTGCGCAAGCTCATCGAGGAAGATCTGATCCCCGCCGACGTGACCATCCAAGTCATGACGCCGGCACGCGCCGAGCTGATCGAGCGCACTGTTGAGGCCGTGGCCGGGGCACGCCGCGTCATCGTGCACGTCTACAACGCCGTCGCGCCGGTGTGGCGCCGCGTGGTCTTCGGGCTGGAGGTGCCGCAGGTCATGCAACTGGTGGACGAGCATGTGGGCCTGGTGCGCCGCCTCACCGACGCCCGCCCCGACACCGAATGGGTGTTGCAGTATTCGCCCGAGACCTTTTCGTTGGCCGAGCTGGAGGTGTCGCTTGAAGCCTGCGAAACCGCCATTGCCGCCTGGGGTGTGGGCAGGCCCATCATCCTCAACCTGCCCACCACGGTGGAGAACGCCACACCCAATGTGTTCGCCGACCAAGTGGAGTGGATGGTGCGGCGTTTCCGCGACCGCCCCGAGATCGTGGTGTCGGTGCACCCGCACAACGACCGCGGCACCGGCACCGCCTCGGCCGAGCTCGCGCTCATGGCCGGCGCCCACCGCGTCGAGGGCTGCCTGTTTGGCAACGGCGAGCGCACGGGCAACCTCGACCTGGTCAACGTCGCTCTCAACCTCTACACCCAGGGCGTGGACCCTGGGCTGGACTTCTCCGACATCGACGAGGTGCGCCGCACCGTGGAGCACTGCAACCAGTTGCCCGTGCACCCGCGCCACCCCTATGCAGGCGATCTGGTCTACACCTCTTTTTCGGGATCGCACCAGGACGCCATCAAGAAGGCGTTTGCCCAGCGACGCGGGGGCGACGTTTGGGCCATTCCCTACCTGCCCATCGACCCCAAGGACCTGGGCCGCAGCTATGAGGCGGTGATCCGCGTGAACAGCCAGTCGGGCAAGGGCGGCATCGCCTACCTGCTCGACAGCGAGTACGGGCTGGATCTGCCGCGCCGTTTGCAGATCGAATTCAGTCAGGCGGTGCAGCAGGTCATGGACACCGAGGGCCACGAGTTGACGGCGGCCGACCTCTGGCAGTTGTTTGACAGCGAGTACCACGTCAGCACCACCGCTTTGCCGCGCTATCGGCTGCAGGCCAGCGAAGGGCAGGGCGCCCAGTCGGTACGGCTCGAAGGCGAGTGCGAAGTGGCGGGTCGTTCCGTGGCGTTTGCCGGCCACGGCGATGGCCCCATCGACGCCTTTGTGCAGGCCATGGGAGCTGCCCTGAGGGTGTCGGTGCGCGTGCTGGACTACCACGAACACGCCATCGGCGCCGGGGCGGACGCCCAGGCGGTCGCCTACCTGGAGCTGCGCATTGGCGCATCACAGACGGTGTACGGCGTGGGCCGCGACACCGACATCGTGGCCGCTTCGCTCAAGGCCATACTGTCGGGCCTGCAACGCGCGACAATCGCAGATTCCCCGGCTTCGGCCGACGTCCCCACCGCCAACGAGTTGGCCGGCGCTTGAGGCCCGGTTTCACGCATTCCCAGGAGATAAGCCATGTCTGACCAACTGATCATTTTTGATACCACCTTGCGCGATGGCGAACAGTCGCCCGGCGCCTCCATGACCAAGGACGAGAAGCTGCGCATCGCCCGCCAGCTCGAGCGCCTCAAGGTGGACGTGATCGAAGCCGGGTTCGCCGCCAGCTCCAACGGCGATTTTGATTGTGTGCAGGCCATCGCCAACACCATCAAAGACTCCACCGTCTGCTCGTTGGCCCGTGCCAACGACCGCGACATCGCACGTGCGGCCGAGGCCTTGAAAGGCGCCAACCGGGCGCGCATCCACACCTTCATCGCCACCAGCGCGCTGCACATGGAGAAAAAGCTGCGCATGACGCCCGAAGAGGTGCTGGAGCAGGCCAAGCAATCGGTGCGTTTTGCCCGCAACCTGTGTGCCGACATCGAGTTCAGCCCCGAAGACGGCTACCGCAGCGACATGGACTTTTTGTGCCGCGTGCTGGAGGCCGTGATCGCCGAAGGTGCGACCACCATCAACGTGCCCGACACCGTGGGCTACGCTGTGCCGGAGCTGTACGGCAACTTCATCAAAACGCTGCGCGAGCGCGTGCCCAACTCCGACAAGGCCATCTGGAGCGTGCACTGTCACAACGACCTGGGCATGGCGGTGGCCAACTCGTTGGCCGGCGTGAAGATTGGCGGTGCGCGCCAGGTGGAATGCACCATCAACGGCCTGGGTGAGCGTGCTGGCAACTGCTCGCTGGAAGAAATTGTGATGGCCGTGAAAACGCGCCGCGATTACTTTGGCCTGGACCTGGGCATCGATGCCACGCAGATCGTGCCTGCCAGCCGCATGGTGAGCCAGACCACAGGTTTTGTGGTGCAGCCCAACAAGGCCGTGGTGGGTGCCAACGCGTTTGCGCATGCCAGCGGCATCCACCAGGACGGCGTGCTCAAGGCGCGCGACACCTACGAAATCATGCGGGCCGAAGACGTGGGCTGGGCCGCCAACAAGATCGTGCTGGGCAAGCTCAGCGGCCGCAACGCCTTCAAGCAGCGCCTGCAAGAGCTGGGCATTGAAATGGCGTCGGAGAGCGAAGTCAACACCGCCTTCGCTGCGTTCAAGGAACTGGCCGACCGCAAGGCGGAAATTTTCGACGAAGACATCCTGGCTTTGTGCAGCGACGAAAGCGTCACCGCCGAGAAGGAGCAGTACGGCCTGGTGTCGCTGGCCCAGCGCAGTGAAACCGGCGAACGCCCGCACGCCGAGGTGGTGTTCACCGTGGACGGCAAGGAGTTCCACGGCACGGCCGATGGCAATGGGCCCGTGGACGCGTCGCTCAAGGCCATCGAAAGCCACGTCAAGAGCGGTGCCGAACTGGTGCTGTATTCGGTGAACGCCATCACCAGCGGCTCCACCGAAAGCCAGGGCGAGGTGACGGTGCGCCTGCAACATGGTGGGCGCGTGGTCAATGGTGTGGGTGCCGATCCCGACATCGTGGTCGCATCTGCCAAGGCTTACCTGAGCGCGCTGAACAAGCTGCACAGCAAGGGCGAGCGGGTGGCGGCCCAGGGGTGATTGCACCAAAAAGGTGCAAACCGGGGCCAGTTAGGACCGCGTCTTAAGGCTCTTTTTGAACAAGTAAACGCAAGCAATTGATATTGCTTGCGTTTTTTTTCATGCGTATACTCCGTTACATAAAACTTCACTTTTAAGGTTTCCGCATGATGCAAACAACAGGTCGGACGCTGAAATGGGTGGGTGGTGCCGCTTTGTTTGTGGCCTTGTCCCTGTTGAATGTCTCTCACGCACAGACCCAAAAGACGCGCAGCGCCCAGGCGGCCAAGACGAGCACAGTCAACAAAGCCAAAAAGCCGGTGGCTGTCAAACCAGTGGCAGGCAAAAAAACCGCTCAAGCCAATACGGGCCGCACCAACAAGGCCGCTGTGGCGCAACGCAAAACAGGTACGCGCGTGGCGTCCGCCAACAAGCGGGTGCGCAAATCGGTGGTTGCTGCTGCTGCGGTCACTTCTGCCGCCACGTTGGCCGTGGCGCGGCCCTCAATGGGTGAAAAGCTGGGTCTGCGTGAGCGCGACGATCCGCTGGACCTGAATTCGAGCGTGGCGCTGGTGGTTGACCAAGACACGCACGAAGTGCTGCTGCGCAAAAATGAAACGGCGGTGCTGCCAATCGCGTCGCTGACCAAGCTGATGACGGGGCTGGTGGTGGTGGACGCGCAGTTGCCTATGGACGAGATGATCACCATCACCCAGGCCGACGTGGACACGCTCAAGGGCAGCAGTTCGCGCCTGGCCGTGGGCACCACCTTGTCGCGCGGCGAGCTCATGCACCTGGCGCTGATGTCGAGTGAGAACCGTGCAGCCCACGCGCTGGGGCGCACCTTTCCGGGCGGCTTGTCGGCGTTTGTGACCCTGATGAACGCCAAGGCCGGCGAGCTGGGCATGAACGACACGCGCTATGTGGAGCCAACCGGCCTGTCCAGTGACAATCGTTCGAGTGCCAAGGACCTGGCCACGCTGGCCGCTGCGGCCTACAACCGGCCAATGTTGCGCGACCTGTCCACCTCGCCCAGCCACCAGGTGGATGTGGGTCGGCGCACCGTCCAGTTCAACAACAGCAACCGCCTGGTGCACAACCCGGAGTGGAGCATTGGGCTTCAGAAGACCGGCTACATCTCCGAGGCGGGTCGCTGCCTGGTGATGCAGGCCAACGTGGCCGGTCGTCAGGTCATCATGGTGTTTCTGGACGCCGCAGGCAAGGCGGCGCGTATAGGTGACGCGGAGCGTGTGCGCCGCTGGGTGGAACAACGCACCGACACCCTGATGCAGTTTGCCAAGCCACAGAGCTGAATTCGTGCGCGACGTGCGCGCGCCACACAACAACCCCGGCGCCAGATGGTTGCCGGGGTTTTTTTATGGGCGTTGGTTCAGGTTGCCCAAGGCCGCTGAAATGCTGGCGGCGGTGGCCTTGAGCTTGGGCAACCAGCCATCGTCCAGGCGGTCGGCAGGCGCTGAAATCGACAAACCGGCGACCAGTTTGTTCTGGTCATCGTAGATGCCTGCGGCCATGCAGCGCACACCCAGCTCCAGCTCCTCGTTGTCGCGCGCCACGCCCAGTTGGCGGCACAGGCTCAGTTCGCGTTCCAGTGCGGCCACTTGCGTGAGGCTGTTGCGGGTGTTGCCTTGCAGCCCGGTGCGGGTGGCGTAGGCGCGCACGCGCTGTGGGTCGTCGGCCGCCAGAAAGAGCTTGCCCACCGAGGTGAGGTGCAGCGGCGCACGGCCACCAATGGCGCGCACCACCTGCATGCCTGAGCGTTCGCTGTAGGCACGTTCCACGTACACAATTTCATCGCCTTGGCGCACGCTCAGGTTCACCGGCTGCTGGATGAGTTTGTGCAGCTCGCGCATGGGGCCCAGGGCGGTGTCGCGCACGCTCAAGCGGGCTTTCACCAGGTTACCCAACTCCAGCAGGCGCATGCCGAGCCGGTATGCGCCGGCTTCCGGGCGGTCCACAAAACGACCGATGGTGAGGTCGTTCAGGATGCGGTGTGCGGTGGAGGGGTGCAGGCCGGTTTTCTCGCTGATTTCTTTGAGTGAAACCGCTTCCTCGCGGGAAGCCAGCACCTCCAGCAAATTGAACATGCGCTCAATCACTTGGACGCTAGGGTGGCTGGGGAGGGTGTCTGAGCGTTTGGTCATGGTGCCTATCAATGACCGTATTTTACGAGATGAAATCTCAGGCTCACCGGCAGATGCCGTGTGTGCCGGGTGTCATGGGGCTCCCTGCCATTGCCCGTCGCGCAGGACTTCGTGTGGCTCGAACAGCGCCTTGTAGCGCATCTTGGGGCTTTGTTCGATCCAGTACCCCAGATAGACGTGCGGCAGGCCCAGGCTGCGCGCCTGCTCAATCTGCCACAACACGTTGTAGGTGCCGTAGCTGGCGCGTGCCTCAGGCTCAAAGAAGGTGTAGACGGCGGAAATGCCATCGTTGAGCACATCGACGATAGACACCATCTTGAGCTGCGCTGGCCGGTCATCCGTCGCGGGTTCGAAGAATTCCACCAATCGCGAATTGACCCGGCTTTGCAACAGGAACTGGGTGTACTGGTCGATGCTGTCGTGGTCCATGCCGCCGCCGGCGTGGCGGTGGTTTTGGTAGCGCAGGTAGAGCTGGTAGTGCTCGGGCACAAAACACAGCTTGAGCACGCGGGTGTGCAAGTGGCCGTGCTTGGCTTGCGCCCGCTTCTGGCTGCGGCTGGGCTTGAAGTCGTGCACCTTCACCCTCAGTGGCTCGCAGGCGCTGCAGCCATCGCAGTAGGGGCGGTAGGTGAACATGCCGCTGCGGCGAAAGCCGCGTGCCACCAGGTCTGAGTAGGCGTCGTTGTGGATCAGGTGGCTGGGGGTGGCGACCTGCGAACGCGCCTGTCGGCCGTCCAGGTAGCTGCAGGGGTAGGGCGCTGTGGCGTAGAACTGCAGCGCCTGAAGGGGAAGCTCTTTGGGATGCGTCACGTGGATTCGTGTGCGGGCAAGAGATGTTTCCAGTATACGGACAAGAAGCGCCACGCCGCTGCCGGTGTTGCCAGCGTGCCATGCACATGGTGAACAAAATCGCTGCGAGCGATCTCGCGCGCACCCAGTGACGCCAGATGGGCGGTGTTTTGCTGGCAGTCGATGGCAGTGATGCCGTGTTGCCGGCAAAAGGCCACCAGCCCCGCCAGCGCCATCTTGGAGGCGTTGCTGCGGTGGCTGAACATGGATTCGCCAAACACCATGCCGCCCAGGTTGACGCAATACAGGCCGCCGGCCAGCTCGCCGTCCCACCAGGTCTCCACGCTGTGCGCGTGGCCGGCGCGGTGCAGGGCCTCGTAGGCGGCCACCATCTCCGGCAGTATCCAGGTGCCATGTTGGCCGTGGCGGGGCGTGGCCGCACAGTGCCGGATCACCGACGAAAAATCGTGGTCAAAACGGATTTCGATGCGCTGCTGGCGCAGCCCGCTGAACAGGGGTTTGCGCAGCGAGTCATGGAGCCGGAAGTCCGTCACCTGCAGCACCATGCGGGGGTCGGGGCTCCACCACAGAATGGGCTGGCCTTCGCTGTACCAGGGAAAAATGCCTTGGGAGTACGCCGCGAGCAGGGTGTGCACGTCCAGCGCGCCACCAGCGGCCAGCAGGCCTGGGGCCGGGTCGTGTGCGCCCCAGGCGCTGCTCAGCGGTGGAAAGGCTTGGCCTGGCTCCAGCCAGGGCAGGGCTGGTGCGCGCCGCGTCATGCGCGTGTTTTGGGCTGGAAGTCGCAGGTGTGTGCCACCGCACACTGGTGGCACAGCGGCTTGCGGGCCTGGCACACGTAGCGGCCGTGCAGAATGAGCCAATGGTGGGCGTCCACCAGGTAGGCCGGCGGAATGCGCTTGAGCAATTGCTGTTCCACGGCCAGTGGCGTTTTGCCCGGCGCGAGGCCTGTGCGGTTGCCCACGCGGAAGATGTGCGTGTCCACCGCCATGGTGGGTTCACCAAAAGCCACGTTGAGCACCACGTTGGCCGTTTTGCGGCCCACGCCGGGCAGGGCTTCCAGCGCCTCGCGGGTGCGCGGCACGCGGCCACCGTGTTGCTCCACCAGGATGCGGCAGGTTTCCATCAGGTGTTTGGCCTTGCTGCGGAACAGGCCAATGGTTTTGATGTGCGACTCCAGCCCCTCCAGCCCCAGCGCCAGGATTTTTTGGGGCGTGTTGGCCAGCGGGAACAAGCGCCGCGTGGCCTTGTTCACCCCCACGTCGGTGGCCTGGGCCGAGAGCAGCACGGCGGCCAGCAGCTCGAACACGCTGGTGTATTCCAGCTCCGTCACCGGCATGGGGTTGGCGGCCTTGAGGGTGGCGAAAAAGGTCTCGATGGCGGCGGGCTTCATGCGTCGGATGATAAACACGCGCCGTGCAAGCCCATGGCCGAAGCGGGACAATCCGGGGCATGAAAGCTTTATCCGACATCGCCCTGTCCATGCTCGATCTGGTGGCCGTGCGCGAAGGTGGCACCGTGCGCGAAGCGCTCGACATCGCCGTGCGCACCGCCCAGCACGCCGAACGCCTGGGTTTCACACGCTATTGGCTGGCCGAACACCACAACATGGTGGGCATCGCCAGCTCGGCCACGGCCGTGCTGGTGGGGCACATCGCCGCCGCCACCTCGCACATGCGCGTGGGTTCGGGCGGCGTGATGCTGCCCAACCACGCTCCGCTGGTGGTGGCCGAAGCCTTTGGCACCCTGGCCGAGCTGTACCCCGGCCGCATCGACCTGGGCCTGGGCCGCGCGCCCGGCACCGACGGCCCCACCATGCGCGCCCTGCGCCGCGACCGCGTGGAAAGTGAAGACGACTTCCCGCGCGATGTGGCCGAACTGCAGCGTCTGCTGGCACCTGCCCAGCCCGGTCAGCGCCTGGTGGCCATGCCCGGGGCGGGCACCAACGTGCCCATCTGGTTGCTGGGTTCCAGCCTGTTTTCGGCGCGCCTGGCGGCCGAGCGGGGCTTGCCCTACGCATTTGCCTCGCACTTTGCGCCGCGCCTGCTGCTGCAAGCGCTTGATGTTTACCGCAGCCACTTTCAGCCCTCGGCCACACTCCAGCAACCCTACGCGGTGGTGGGTGTGCCGGTGATTGCCGCCCCCACCGACGAGGAGGCCGAGTTCCTGGCCAGCAGCACCTACCAGCGGGTGCTGGGCATCCTCACCGGCGACCGCCAGCGGCTGCAGCCGCCGGTGCCACATTTCCGTGCCAGCCTGCATTCCCAGGCGCGCGCGGCGGTGGACGATTTTCTGGCCGTGGCCGCCATAGGTGGGCCTGCCACCGTGACGGCCCATTTTGAAGAGCTGGCCCGCGTGACCGAAGCCGACGAGTTCATGATCGTCAGCGACGTGTTCGACCCCGCGCTGCGTCTGCGTTCGCTGGACATCGCGGCCCAGGCCATGCGTGTGCCGACAGCGGTGGCCTGAACTACAATTCTCGCCGCACGTTGTTGCAACGTGTTTTCGCTAGGGGTGTTGCCCGCCACACGGCGGGCGACTGAGAAAGTCCCTTTGAACCTGATTGAGGTAATCCTCGCGCAGGGAAGCAAACGCAGTCACCGGGCGCCCGCCACACGTGGGTATTCTGCTCGGTGCCATGCCCAGCCGACCTGCCATTTCGCGACCACCACGCCATGGCACACACCCGTTCTCTTTTTCGCTCTTTGCCCCGCCGCAGCTTCATGCTGACGCCCGTGGCCGCCGCCTTGTTCAGCACGGCGGCCTTCTCGCAAACCCAAACCCTGGCCCCTGTCACCGTCAGTGACGGCACGGCAGCGCCCAGCGTGGACGTGGGCGGCTTTGGCGACGCGCCCCTGGCCCGCACGCCCATCAGCGCCACCGTCATCGACGCCGCCCAGATCGAGGCCAGCGGCGCGCGCAGCGTGCGCGACCTCTACAAGTTCGATGCCTCGGTGTCCGACGCCTACAACGCTGTGGGCTACTGGGACTACGCCACCGTGCGCGGCTACGTGCTGGACGCCAAATACAACTTCCGTCGTGAAGGCCTGCCCATCAGCGCCGAAACCGTGATCGGGCTGGAAAACAAAGAGCGCGTGGAAGTGCTCAAGGGCACCAGCGGCATCCAGGCCGGCACCAGCGCGCCGGGCGGGCTCATCAACTACGTGGTCAAACGCCCCACCGAAAAAGACCTGCGCAGCCTGCGCACCGAAATCACCAGCGAGGGCGGCGTGCTGGCTCATGTGGACCTCGGCGGACGTTTTGGGCAGCAGCGCGAATTCGGTTACCGCTTCAACTTGGCCGGCGAACGCATTGGCAGCCATGTGGACGCCGCCGATGGCCGCCGCCACCTGCTGGCCCTGGCCATGGACTGGCGCATCAGCCGCGACAGCCTGCTGGAGGTGGAGTTTGAGCACAGCCGCCGCAGCCAGCCCGGCGTGCCCGGCTTGAGCCTGCTGGGCAACCAACTGCCCGCCGCCAACCCCTTCGTCAACATCAACCACCAGCCCTGGAGCCAGCCCGGCGTCATGCGCAACTTCAGCGGCAGCGTGCGCTTTGAGCAGGCCTTGAGCGAAGGCTGGAGCTGGACCGCCCAACTGGCCTCGCAGCGCCTGCAGGCCGACGACCGCCTGGCCTACCCCTACGGCTGCTACGACGCCGGCAGCGACACCTACTACGCTGACCGCTACTGCCCCAACGGCGACTACGACCTCTACGACTTCCGCAGCGACAACGAGCGCCGCACCACCCAGGCGCTGCAACTGGCCGTGAAGGGTGAACTCAAGACCGGCGCCATCAAACACCAACTGCGCCTGGGTGTGCAGGCCAACCGCCACACCGACCTGGGCCAGCCCCAGGCCGACAACAACGCCGCCGTGGGCACCGGCAACATCTACACCCAGCCCGCGCTGCCAGCCGACCCCACCTACGCCGACCCCTACACCAAGCTGCGCGAGCGCAGCACCGAGTTCTTTGCCTACGACGCCATCGAATGGGCGCCCGGATTGAGCACCTGGCTGGGCCTGCGCCACACGCGCCTGAACCGCCACAGCGTGCGCACCGATGGCTCGCGCGAGACGGACTACCAACGCAGCTTCACCACCCCCTGGCTCGCCGGCAGTTGGCAACTCACGCCCGCCCACATGCTGTATGCGAGCTGGGGCAAAGGCGTTGAATCGGAAGTGGCCCCCGGCCGCAGCCGCTACACCAACGCAGGCCAACCCCTGCCCACACTGGAAAGCCGCCAGTGGGAAATGGGCCTCAAACACGACGACGGCCGTGTGCGCTGGAACGCCACCCTGTTCAACATCACGCGGCCGCTTTCAGGCGATGTGGGCACCTGCGACGATGCCGCGACGTGCACGCGCGTGATCGACGGTGATGCGCGTCACCGTGGCCTGGAGCTGGGCGCAGGCACCCGTCTGGGCGCCTGGAGCCTGCAAGGCAGTGCCAGCTTCATGCACGCGCGCCGACGCGGCGGCGTGATCGTGCCCGAACTCAATGGCCAGGCCCCCACCAATGTGCCCGAGTGGGTGCTGCGCGCCAGCGTGGGCTACCGCTTCGCCGCCGTGCCCGGCCTGAGCGCCATTGCCAGCCTGTCGCACGAAGGCCGCCGCAACGTGCTGCCCGATGCCTCCGTGCGCCTGCCCTCGTGGACACAAGTGGACGCCGCTTTGCGCTACGACACCCAACTGGGTGGCCACAAAGCCACCTGGACGCTGGCCGTGGAGAACCTCGCCAACCGCCGCTTCTTCAAAGAGTCGCCGTACCAGTACAGCCACATCTACCTGTTCCCCGCCGCGCCACGTACCCTGCGCCTGGCCCTGCAGACCAACTTCTGAAAAAAATCGGGCTGCTTGCAAAAAACCGAAAAATATCGATATACTTCGAGGCTTCTTCCCCGATAGCTCAGTCGGTAGAGCGCCGGACTGTTAATCCGTAGGTCCCTGGTTCGAGCCCAGGTCGGGGAGCCAAACAAGGCGAAAAATGGGAACCACCCCGGTTCCCATTTTCTTTTCCGCCTTGGCTGCCGGAAGCAAGTATTTTTCCCCGATAGCTCAGTCGGTAGAGCGCCGGACTGTTAATCCGTAGGTCCCTGGTTCGAGCCCAGGTCGGGGAGCCAAGAAAATAGCGATAGAAATCAAGGCCTTAGCAGCGCAAGTTGCTAAGGCCTTTTGATTTTCCGGGGCCTGAGCCGTGTTTGTTTGCGCATGTGTTTGCGCTTGCTCACCGGGCCCGGCCACCGCCGGACGCAGCACCTGCTGCGCGCACACACGGGTCGCACCACGCGGCCCGACTGGCGCACAAGCAAAGGCTCGTTCGACCCAGCCCCCCGGTACAAGCCTGCACGCAGCGCAATCTTCGGTCGACAGAACCCGGTTCGCTCGCGTTCGCGTGAGCGACGCCCCGAGACGCCACGAGGCGCCGCTAAGCCGTCCTCAGACGCCCGCAGACATCTGCAAGCGCTCTGAAGCGGTCTAAAGCGGTCTAAAGCGTTTTAAGGCGGCCGCAAACGGCTGGGTTCCTAGACACGTCACCTTCAACCAACAGGAGATGACGATATGTCTGACCAACACCCCGCCGTCGCAGGCAACCGAGCTCACGCTCACCCCGCGACTTTGACCAACCCCGTCGCTGCCACCACCTCGTGGCACGCTGCAGCTCATTGCCCTGCAGCCCATTCCTCGGCCACCTTCCCTCAGGCCGTCGTGACCCAATCGGGCGCCCGCATCGAGCGTGTTGCGCACCAAGTCGTGTCGCGCAAGTTCGATGGCCTGGCTCGTGCCCAGGCCGCCGCGCGGGTCTGCGTTCAGGTTTCGCTGGACCGCGAGCCCTCGATGCTGGACCCGGTGGCTGTGTCCTACGGGAGCGCCGCCCCAGTGGACCTCACCCCACTGGTGCTCTCGAACGCATCCAACCAGAAAACAGCTCACTCGCTGGCGCAGGAGGCTTGCCATGGCCAATAAGCGCCTTCCCACCCCCCGCAAATACCGCGGACGTTGGCAAGCACAGGTCACGCTGAGCAACGGCAAGCGCCCGGTCGAGTCTTTCGACACCCACAACGAAGCCAAACAGTGGATTGCGGAAATGATTGCCCTGCGCGACTCAGAGCATGAACCTGAGCTCGGTGGGCCCACGCAGACCACACTGGCCCAAGCGCTGCGCCTGTACGCGCAGACCTACTCGCTCATCAAGGGCGGGTGCGACGCTGAACTGACCCGTATCAACAACTACCTAGTGGGCGCCGGTATGAGCCGCGTCCGCCGTCGCACCGACCCCCAAGGCAAGCCCTTCATCGAAGAGTACGAGCTCAAAATCGGTGCGAAGGCCTTCGCTGAGCACCGCGACAAGCGACTGGCCAAGCGCAAGCCCACCTACGACCTGATTGCCGAGCTCGGCAGGAAACGCTGCAGCATGCTCAAGCCGATGGACTTCCGTACGCTGATGACCACCATGAAGACAGACGGTTTGAGCGCCAGCACGATTCAGAAAGAAATCGCGCTGCTGCGGCACATGTTTCGATTGGCCCCTAAGGAGTGGAGCTGGAAAGGCTTCGAGGACCCGACCGAGGGACTGAAGCTGGGCACGTCGAACTCGCGCTTCGTGTTCCTGACTACGGCCCAGCAGGAGCGAATGTGGGCGGCTCTGGAGGAGTGCGACCGGCCCGAGTACATGGGCCTGGTGGCCATCTGTGTGGAGACCACCTTGCGCAAGGGCAGCCTGCTGCAGTGGCGCTGGGAAAACACCGACCTGGAAAATCGCATCATCAAGGTTCCGAGCAAAACGGGCGATGTGGTGATGCCGCTCAGCCAACACGCTGCAAACATCTTGGCCAACATGCCCCGACCAGAGACTGGGCGGGTGTTTCCCTTCTCCGAAAACGCCGTGCAGGAGATGTGGAAGGGTGTGCGCACGAAGGCCGGCATTCCGGACTTCCAGTTCCGTGACCTCCGGCATTTGGGCGCGACCGCTTGGGCCCGTCGTGGACTCAACGCGCACGAGCTCATGCGGGTCCTGGGCCACAAGACCCTGGCCCAGGCGCTGAGCTACATTAACTTGGTGAGTCTAGACATGCTCGATGCGCTGGACCAGGCTGCGGCGGTGTCACCGGTGGTGTCGGTGTCGATTCCCGCGGTCGAAGGGGAGGGCAATGCTGTGGTCAGCAAGCGCCGCTCCCAGCGGCTGGCCGAAGCTGCTTTGAAGAGGAGGAGGGAGATGGTCGAGGCACTGACCACCGGTGAGCAGACGCGGCCGGCAGAGCCCGTTCCCACGGCGGCGCCTCAAGCGTCAGCGCCGCCATCAACCTCGCCATCTACCCCGCCATCTACTCCGCCGTCAGCCGGCGAACTTGTTGCTCAGCAGTGGCAGCAAGATGACCTGAAATTGTCCAAGGATGCCGAGGCCGCATCGACTGCGACACATACGCCGCCCGAGCTGCCTCCATCGCCCGAACCGGTCGATGCGGCTGGCTCTTCCTCGGTGAATCCTGCTCAAGTCGTTCGCAGGCCATCCGCCGTGGTGTACGACTTTGCGCTCAGAAAACGGGCGTGACGCCTGAGCTTGGCTGGATTTCTCGCTGGCCAAGCCACTTCCACTCACCCGTCATCAAGGGCCGGCTCATGCCGGCCCTTTTTGTTTCTCGATGCTCAGAGCATGACTGTGCAGGGGGGCGAGAGTGACCGGCAAGGCACTGCGTTGCGCGGGCCGGGCTGGAGATGTTTGCCGCGATGCCACAGGCCGTGTTGACCAACCATTTTGGCCGCCGCGGACGAAAAAAAATGCCTGCGACCAACGACGGTCGCAGGCCCGTGGGAGGAGTGCGGAGCTGAACAGGTCACCTGTTCAGGGCTCGGACGCCGAAATCAGCTGGTGGCGACGAGCTTCGCCTTGGCCGACGTGCCGCGCTTTTTGGGCTCCCAAGCCAGCTGGCTGGCGAACTGCGCTTCAAGCCATTCGTCGACGACGGTCTCCAGCCAAAAGACGTCGCGGCCCAGGTATACGCCACGCGGAAACCGGCCCTTGGCGACGAGCTTCTGGATGCTGCGCGCGCACATGTTCATGCGCTCTGCGACTTCTTTGAGCGACAAGCGGGCGCTCGCGCAGGCCGTGCGCGCGGGTTTGGTGACTTCCGAGCCGGTGGCGGAAGCGATGGCGGGTTTCGTGGTTGTTGCGGTCATGGTGTGCTCCAGGTTGTGACCAGACCTAAAGCAACCGTTTTTATACGCCCGGGTTCGCTGCCATACCTTTGGGTTCGTCGGTAAGCGCTATCAAGGATTTTTTGGAGCTGGGCCATGCGCTGATGCATCGGCTCCATGGGGGTGCTTTCGCTCCAGACCTTTTTGTACGTCTTTTAGTCGGCGGTTTAGTTCGTGCCGTCACTACACGTCCCAAGCAGTTCACGCGGGGTGGGCTGCAAAAACAACGCCCCGCATCCTGAAAGCTTGGCGGCAAGGGATGCAGGGCGTGCGGGAGTACCAGTGAGACGTATAGCAACTGACTTGTGCATGGCCCTGGGGCTCCCATTCGGGAGGCCTACATGGCACAACAACTTGCGCTCGCCTGTGACGAGCCCTTTGACTTTGCGGCCAACGAACCGCTGCTCTATCACGACCCTGAGCGCTACGGATACACATCGATTTTTCGGGCAGGTGGCAAGCCGCGGCAGGTCTCAGTTCGGCTGAAAGACCTTCAGTCGTTCTTGCACAAGCAGGGCACAGGCGGCAAAGACCAGTACATCGCGCAGAACGAGTTTTCTAAGCCCAACCGGCAGGCTGTGTGGAGTTGACCCACTTCCGTGGACGGGTACTGGTTTGATTCTCAAACCGTTTCGGGTGTTGTCTCGACATGCACGTAGGCAT
>NZ_JBHTBZ010000026.1:0-996 GCF_042665235.1 Hydrogenophaga defluvii
CCCCTGCCGTCGACCGTTCCATGACACCTGCGGTCCGGCAATCGTTCGCCCGCCCGGCGTCGCGATGTTCCCAGCAAGACGATCCTGCACGTACTTGCGTAGCGCCTGGTTGCTCACCAGCTTGACCTCCTTGGGTCTTCTCGCTGCCCGGTCAGCATGCCACTGCGCGGTATGAGAGCGGTAATCCAGATTGCCACCGCGCGTCGCCGCATTGCGCCGCAGCTCGCGCGAGATCGTTGAGGCGGAACGCCCAAGCTGGCGGGCGATCTCCCGGACACCCTCACCACGGGCGCGCGCCAACGCGATCTCCTCACGCTCGGCAAACGACAAGTAGCGGGCGGTGGGCTGCGGAGCGGATGGTGCTAGATGCGAAGGTGGCATACCGCCGCATTGTCGGAACCATCTGGATCCAACCGCCATAGAAACCCCGGCCACGGCGGCCGCGTCCTCACTGCTAAGCCCGCGTGCGATTGCCTGCCAAAACGGCCATCGCGCTGCCCGATGCAGAACCGGCGGTCGCCCGGGTGAGCTCAACTTTGCGCGTAGCGATGCGCTCGCCTTCCTCGTCTTCACATCCATCAACACCTCCGGATAGAACGTGTTGCAACGATGGGTTGAACCCACCCAGTACACCAGCCTGGCCTTTGGCGAGCGCTGCCGGCAGATGCAGGTGCGACCTTCGATGGGGACTGTGGGCGATGCCTACGACAACGCGATGGCCGAGAGCTTCTTTGCCAGCCTGGAAGGTGAACTCATCGAGCGCAGTACCTTCCAGAGCAAGGCGCAGGCTCGCATGGCGGTCTTCACCTGGATTGAAGGCTGGTACAACCCCCGGCGCCGCCACAGCGGCCTGGGCTACCTCTCACCCCTGAACTTTGAAAGGACCAACGAAGCGCTGTTTGATGTTGTTGAAGATGCCTACGTGCATGTCGAGACAACACCCGAAACGGTTTGAGAATCAAACCAGTACCCGTCCACGGAAGTGGGTCAACTCCA